>JANNEE010000031.1:0-1819 GCA_031388325.1 Deinococcales bacterium | reverse complement strand
CACCAAACGCCAAAATTGAGGAAGAAGATTGGCGTAATTACGCGCCGCAAAGTGTGCAAAATCTCGAGAACTGGGATATTGCCGCCAATACCCGCGCTTTAGAAGAAGAATTTACCCGAACCCAAAAGGTACGCGAAACCAAACGCTCAAGCGAAGAACGCGCCATTTTGGTGCAGCTTGACCGTGGTACTGGAATCAATGCCGAAACTGCGCTCGAGGAATTAACCGAACTGGCTCGGACGGCTGGGGCAGTGGTTGTTTATAAAGAATTGGTGTTCCGCAAATTTGCCAAAGCCGATACGCTCATTGGACGCGGTAAACTCGAGGAACTGACCAGTCGAGCGTATCATTTGGATGCTGATGTGCTGATTTTTGGTGAGGGCTTAAACCCAGCGCAGGCTCGAGAAATCGAAAGCGCCACCAATCTTAAAATCATTGACCGCAACCAGTTAATCCTTGATATTTTTGCCCAGCACGCCAGTGGACCCGAATCCAAGTTACAAGTCGAACTGGCACAATTGCAGTACATGAAACCGCGCTTGTTGGGTCAAGGCACAAAATTAAGTAAAATTGGTGGTGGTGCGGCTGGCTCTGGAGGTGCAATTGGCACTCGGGGACCCGGTGAAACCAAACTCGAGCTTGACCGCCGCCGTATCAATGACCGCATCACCTTTTTAGAACAAACCCTGCGTGACCTAAATAAACGTCAACAAGAACGCCGCAAAAGCCGTCTGCGAAGCGGCATCCCCAATGTGGCGATTGTTGGCTACACCAATGCTGGCAAAAGCACACTGCTGAATGCCTTAACCCACTCGAGTGTCTTGGCAGAGAACAAACTCTTTGCGACGCTTGCACCAACCAGTCGTCGCGGTTATTTACCAGACTATGGCGAAATTGTTTTCACCGACACGGTGGGTTTTATCCGCGAATTACCAACTGACCTGAAAAGGGCTTTTCGCAGTACCCTTGAAGAACTTGATGATGTGGATGTCTTGCTGCACGTGCTGGATGCCAGTGCCGAAGATGCTGTCGAGCGACATAGTGCTGTCGAGAGTATTTTAAGTGAACTCGAACTCAATAACTTGCCTCACTTGCTGGTGTTGAATAAATGCGACCATGCCGACCCTTTTGACATGGATGTACTCGAGGAACGGCTTGGTGGGATTCGTATTTCTGCCCAGAACAAACAAGGTATTCCAGAACTCAAACACGCCATTCTCAGCGCTATTCTCGAGCATCGCGCCCAGTTGCAAGTGCTGTTTATGGAAGAACAACAAGCCAAATTGCAATACGCTTAAAAATTGCGTTTACTCGAGAAAAAAGTGGTCAGCAATAACTGGGCTTCTTTCTCGAGTAAACCCGTTCGGATACTGAATTTGTGATTCCAATTGGCTCGAGACGCATCTAAGACACTGCCCAGCGCTCCAGATTTTGGGTTTCGGGCTGCAAATACAATTCGGCTAATTCGAGCTTCAAGGGCTGCGCCAAGGCACATCAGGCAAGGCTCGAGGGTCACAACCAAGGTGCAATCGGTTAGGTATGGGGTTTTTAAGACCTCAGAAGCCATTCGCAGTGCCTCGAGTTCGGCATGTTGGGTCATGTCACCCAATTCCCTTGACCGATTATGGGCTTTAGCAATTACCATGCCATGCTGCAAAATGACTGCACTGACTGGCACTTCGCCTTGGGTTGCCGCGATTTGGGCTTGGGCAAGCGCTAAACGCATTGCCTCGAGTTCGGGGTCTTTGACTGGTGGTAGGCTGGCATCGAGTAGCGGCGGCTCGAGACCCACAAAAACAATGCGTTGCCCAACTGCAAG
>JANNEE010000023.1:0-13445 GCA_031388325.1 Deinococcales bacterium | reverse complement strand
ACTTGGTCATCTCGAGAAGGCAAAATCTGCCCCGATGCGTCATCTTCGTGAATTCCGCGATTATGCTCCGGAAGCTGATACCATTACCGCCGAAATTTTTGCCGCAGGCGAAAAAGTAGACGTGGTTGGCACTTCTAAGGGACGCGGTTTTACTGGTGTGATGAAGCGCTGGAATTTCCAAGGTGGTCCTGCGAGCCACGGTGCGAAGAAATGGCATCGCCGTGGTGGTTCAATCGGTGCGCGTAAAACCCCCGGTCGAGTTATTAAAGGCAAGAAAATGCCTGGTCACTACGGTGTTGAACGCATCACTACCCAGAATCTCGAGGTTGTTGAGGTTCGTGCTTCGGAAAATCTGCTTTTAATTAAAGGCGCAATTCCGGGTGCAAATGGTGGTCTTGTGGTGATTAAGCAAGCCAAGAAGGGAGGCGGGAAATAATGCCGAGCATTAGCGTTATTGGAAATAATCCGGGTAGTCTCGAGTTGAATCTCCCGACAGCAAAAACCCATGTCTTGTATGAAGTGGTCAATTGGCAACTTGCCAAGCGCCGCCGTGGTACTGCCAGTACCCAAACTAGAGCCGAAGTCAGCCGCACTGGTAAAAAGCTCTACAGCCAAAAAGGAACAGGCAACGCCCGTCACGGCGACCGTTCCGCCCCAATTTATGTTGGTGGTGGCGCTGCTTTTGGTCCTAAGCCACGCAGTTATGATTACACCCTGCCTAAAAAAGTCCGCAAGTTGGGCTTAGCCATGGCAGTCTCGAGCCGTGTTGCTGAAGGCAAAGTCCTTGCCGTAGACGGTTTTAACCTTGACGGCAAAACCAAAGGTTTTCTTGCTTGGGCAAAAGCCAATGGGATGGACGGCTCTGAACGTGTGTTCTTAGTCACCAACGACCTGATGGCAATTCGTGCAGCCAAGAATTTACACTGGGTCACTGCTGTTAAAGCGGCTGGCTTAAATTGCTATGACGTTTTGCGTCACGAGCAATTGGTTGCCGATAAAGCGGTTCTCGAGGCAGTCGGTACAAGCCTGAATTTTAAAGCTGAGCAAGCCGAGAAAAGCGAAGCTCGGGCGGCGGCGGTAAAAGCAACTAACCAAGCCAATGCCTTGAAAGCCAATCCAATGCCAGAAGCAGTGGTTAGACCCTCCAAAGGTCCTAAAGGTACTGTTGCGAAAGCTGCGATTGCTGCCGAAGCAAAAGTGGCTGCTCCTGCAAAACCAGCCAAAGTGGTTGAAGCTGCTCCGAAAGTTGCCAAGAAAGCTGCTGCTGGCGACGACCTAAAACGCATTGAAGGAATTGGTCCAAAAATCAATGACGCGCTGCTGGCGGCTGGAATCAATACATTTGCACAACTTGCAGCCTCGAGCGAAGATAGCCTCAAGGCTGCCCTCGAGAGTGCTGGTATGCGTTCACACCCAAGTATTGGTACATGGGCAGAACAATCTGCCTTACTCGCAAGCGGCGATGAAGCTGGTTTTGTTGCCTTGACCGAGAAATTGGTGGCTGGACGCGCAGCGCCAAGCGAAGACAAAGAAGGTGACGCATGAACGCCGTTTATGATGTGCTGCTCGAGCCAGTCTCGAGTGAAAAAGCCTATGCTGCCATGGCAGAAGGTAAGTACAGCTTTTGGGTTCATCCCGGGGCAAATAAAACTTTAGTCAAGAACGCGGTGCAGAAAGCATTTGGCGTTAAAGTGGTGTCCGTCAATGTCCAAAACGTGCGCGGCGCTCATAAGCGGGTTGGTCGTTTTGCTGGTCTAACTGCCGCACGTCGTAAGGCGATAGTGCAGTTAGCTGAAGGACAAAAGATCGAATCGCTTGAGGGGGCAAATTAAAATGCCAACCAAAGAATATCGTCCGTATACGCCAAGCCGTCGCTACATCACGACCCTTGACTTTAGTAACCTCACCAAGAAGCGCCCAGAAAAGTCCTTGACTGAGCCACTGCCTAAAACCGGTGGACGCAGCAATACCGGTCGTACCACCAGTCGTTTTATCGGTGGCGGACACAAGCGCTTGTACCGTGTGATTGATTTCAAACGCCGTGACAAAGGTGGCGTGCCAGCCAAAGTCGCTGCCATCGAATACGATCCAAACCGCTCAGCAAACATTGCTCTTTTGCATTACCTCGACGGCGAGAAGCGTTATATCCTTGCGCCAGACGGCTTAGAAATTGGTAGCCGTATAGTTTCGGGTCCAGAAGCCGAACCTCGAGTCGGGAATGCCATGCCGCTTCGTTTTATCCCCGTTGGTACAGTCGTCCACAGTATTGAATTAGTACCTGGACGTGGTGCAAAAATGGCTCGCAGTGCTGGAACAAGCGCTCAAGTCCAAGGTAAAGAAGGCGATTATGTGGTACTTCGTCTACCTTCGGGCGAGTTGCGTCGGGTTCACACCGAATGCTATGCCACAGTTGGCGTGGTTGGTAATGCCGACCATAAGAATGTCGTGATTGGTAAGGCTGGTCGTCAACGTTGGATGGGCAATAAGCCACATCAACGCGGCAGTTCGATGAACCCAGTAGACCACCCACACGGCGGTGGTGAGGGACGCGCTCCTACAGGACGCACGCCAGTATCGCCTTGGGGTAAGATTGCCAAGGGTGGTAAAACCCGTAAGAAGCGTAACACCTCGAGTAGTTTCATCATTTCTCGTCGTAAGAACTCGAGATAAAGGACAGGTCGGGTCGGGGCGCTTGCTCCGATACCCCCTGGTCTGCGCTGGGAATAACCCAGCAAGGAGTTAAATAATGCCAAGGAGTGCCAAAAAAGGTCCATTTGTGGATCTCCACCTGCTCGACAAAGTAGATGCTGCCAGCGCTAAAAACGATAAGCGCGTCATCAAAACTTGGTCGCGCCGTAGCACCATCGTTCCAGAAATGATTGGTTTAACAATTGCTGTCCATAATGGAAAGCAACACGTCCCAGTTTTTGTTTCTGAAAATATGGTCGGTCATAAGCTCGGTGAATTCTCACCCACTCGAATCTTTAAGGGTCACAGTGGTGGCAAAGATGCAAAGGCAACAGGTAAGAAATAATGCAAAGCCTTGCACATGCTAAATTTATCCGCATCACCCCGCGTAAAATGCGTTTGGTGATTGACCTGATTCGTGGCAAAACCGTCAAGGATGCCGAAGACCTCTTAAAATTTATTCCAAAAGGTGCAACCACACCAATTGCCAAAGTCTTAAAGAGTGCCAAGGCGAACGCCACCAACAATTTCGAGATGCTCGAGGATCAGTTGTACATCAGCAGTGCTTATGTCAACGAAGGTCCAACCTTGAAACGGATTATTCCTCGCGCCCGTGGTCGTGGTGATGGACTGCTCAAACGCACCAGTCACGTCACGATTATTCTCGAGGAAATGCCAGAAGGCAAGCAAAAGGGTGGGAAGCGATAATGGGTAATAAAATCAATCCACTCGGTCTACGCATCGGGATTAATAAAGACCACTTGTCTAAATGGTTCGCGACTAAAAAAGATTATGCCAAACTGATTGTTGAAGACAGTAAAATTCGCAAAATGGTCACTAAAGAACTCAACAACGCTGGTGTTGCCACAATCAATATCGAACGTGCAGCCCACCAAGTCAATGTCACCGTTAAAGCCGCTAAGCCGGGCGTGGTCATTGGTAAAGACGGCGCAAACATCAAAAAATTGCGCGATACCTTAACAGCCGTGGTTGGTCATAACAGCACTGTGGCTGTTAATGTCGAAGAAGTTGGCAACCCAAACACCAGCGCTCCGTTAATTGCCCAGCGTATTGCTGAGCAAATCGAACGCCGTTTTGCCTACAAGCGTGCTATGCAGCAAGCCATCCAAAAAGTCATGGAATCTGGCGCAAAGGGCTGTAAAATCGTGGTTTCGGGTCGTCTTGGTGGCGCAGAACAAGGTCGTAAAGAAACCCGCATGGAAGGTCGTGTACCGCTTCACACCTTGCGTGCTGATATTGATTACGGTTTTGCTGAAGCCCTGACCACTTACGGTAAGCTCGGTATTAAAGTGATTGTCTTTAATGGCGAAGTGATTGGTAAGCAAGATGGTACTCGTCCAGCCGCCCGCCCGATGTCAAGGGGTGGAGCAGACGGTGGCAAGAGTGGCAGTGATGATCGTCGTAATGGTGGTGGCAATCGCACCCGCCCAGGCGCTCGCGCTCGTCGTCCAGAGAAGGGAGGCGCATAATGCTACTTCCAAAACGTATGAAGTTCCGCAAACAAATGAAGGGTCGTATGCGCGGCTCGACCAAAGGTGGCGATTATATCGCTTTCGGAGACTTTGGTTTGGTGGCGATGGAAGCTGCTTGGATTCGCAGCAACCACATTGAAGCCTGCCGTATCAGCATGAGCCGGTATTTTCGCCGTGGTGGTAAAATTTATATCCGCATCTTCCCAGATAAGCCAATTACCAAAAAACCAGCCGAAACGCGCATGGGTAGCGGTAAAGGTGCAGTTGAATACTGGGTGGCAGTGGTTAAACCGGGTCGTGTGATGTTTGAGGTTGAGGGTGTGACCGAAGAACAAGCCCGCGAAGCCTTCCGTCTGGCAGGGCATAAACTCCCAATCAAGACGAAGTTTGTCCAAAGGGAAGTGTACGATGAAGCGCAATGAGTCCTTAAAAGCCTTCCGCGAGATGGAATTATCCAGTCTCGATAAGGAAGTTGCAACACGCAAAGAAGAATTGATGAAATTACGCTTTCAAAAAGTTGTCAGTACCGTAACCAATACCTCGAGACTGAATCTTCTTCGCAAAGAAATCGCGCAACTCCTGACCATTGCCACCGAAAAACGCGGCGCTGGTTTGGCAAAGAAGGTGAAGTAAATGGCAGTTAAAACCTTTATAGGCACAGTCGTGTCCGACAAAGCCGACAAGACCATTTCGGTCAAAGTGGAGCGTAAATTTACCCATCCACTCTACGGCAAGGTTGTGACTCGCAGTAAAAAGTATGCCACGCATGATGAAAACAACGAATACAAAACAGGCGACATCGTTGAAATCATTGCCGTGCGCCCAATCAGCAAGACCAAAACGTGGAAAGTTAATCGTTTGGTCGAGTCGAAAAAGGACTAGACATGATTCAATCCTTTACAGAGTTAGATGTTGCCGACAACACAGGCGCAAAGAAAGTGATGTGCTTTCGTGTCATGGGTGGTTTGTCACGTGGTAGTGGCAACCAAAAATACGCTGGTGTAGGCGATGTGATTATTGCCAGCGTTAAAGAATGCGCCCCTCGCGGTACAGTCAAAAAAGGTGACGTTGTGAAATGCGTTGTCGTGCGTACCAGCAAAGTCGTTAAACGCGCCGATGGTAGTGCGATTCGTTTTGACCGCAATGCCGCCGTGATTATCAACAAAGAGGGTGAACCTCGTGGTACGCGTGTTTTCGGACCGATTGCTCGAGAACTGCGTGACCGTAAGTTCATGAAGATTGTTTCCCTTGCTCCGGAGGTGTTGTAATGCACGTCAAGACTGGCGACACCGTAAAAGTGCTGCGCGGTAAAGACCGTGGTACAGTGGCAAAAATCTTAAAAGTTTTGCCGAATAAAGAAACTGTTTTGGTTGAAGGTGTCAACATTGTCACCAAGGCAGTCAAACCAACCGAAACCAACCGCACGGGTGGATTTACCAAGTTTGAATCACCAATCCATGCCAGTAAGGTCATGGTTGTGGATTCTGAAGGCAAAGCAACCCGCATTGCCCATAAAGAAATCAATGGTAAGAAGGTGCGCGTCTCCAAAAAGAGTGGCGTAACCATCGAAGAGAGCAGGTGAGTCCTATGGCAATGCAGAGATTAAAAACCACTTATCAAACCACTGTCCGCGAGGACATGATGAAGCGCTTTGGTTACACCAGCCCAATGGCAGTACCCGCACTTGTCAAAGTCGTGGTCAACCAAGGCATCGGCGAAGCCAAAGACGATTCCAAATTGCTCGAGAAAGCCCAAAAAGACATGGCAATCATTACGCTGCAAAAGCCAATTATTACCAAGTCCAAGAAAAGCGTCTCGAACTTTAAGCTCCGCGCTGGTCAAAATGTTGGCTTAAAAGTCACGCTTCGGGGCGAGAAGATGTACACCTTTCTCGAGAAACTCTTGAATATTGCTTTGCCGCGTATCCGTGATTTTCGTGGAGTCAACCCAAACAGCTTTGATGGACGTGGTAACTACAACCTCGGTATCAAAGAACAAATGGTTTTCCCAGAAATTACCTATGAAATGGTAGATGCAACCCGTGGTTTTGACATTACTGTTGTCACCACCGCCAAGAATGACGAAGAAGCCCGCGCTCTGCTTGAGGGCTTAGGCTTTCCGTTCAAAAAATAACCCGTAGGGGTAAGGCATGCCTTACCCCTACATCAGGAGACCTATGGCAATTCAATCAAAAAAAGCCCGTCAAAAACAACGCGAAGTGCTGGTCAAAAAGTATGCCGCTAAACGCGCTGCCATGAAAGCCGCCGGCGATTATGTTGGTTTGCAAAGCATTCCACGCAACGCCAGCCCAGTTCGCCTTCGTAATCGCTGCTCAGAAACAGGTCGTCCACGTGGTTACGTTGGCTTCTTTGGACTTAGCCGTATTGTGCTGCGCGAAAAAGCCCACAAAGGCGAATTGCCCGGTGTCACTAAAGCAAGCTGGTAAGGGTCAAAAGACTCACACTGTTGAGGGTCAAAAGACTCGAGCCAGCCTGTAGAAATGGTGTAAGCTCAAACGCTTGGAAGATTGTCCAAGCAATAAGTGTTTTAACTCGAGTTGTTCGTGCTAGAGGTTCAAGCCTAGCAGCAGGGTCTCGAGTCGGTGTGGGGATGGTCGGTTGAATTCATCCGATACCACCCGCGAAGCTAGAAAACGGTTTGAACTCGAGAAACGAGTTGAAGCTGACCAACAGGAGAAGCAAAAATGCTTTCAGATCCAATCGCAGATATGCTCACCCGAATCCGCAACGCGGTTCGAGGCTACAAGGAAACGGTGGACATCCCCGCTTCTAAGTTCAAAGAGCGCATCGCCCATATCCTCGAGAAAGAGGGTTACGTTAAAGGTGTTGAGCGCGTTAAACTCGAGACTGGCTTTGAAGTGATTCGTGTGGGCTTAAAGTACGGGGCAAAACGTGAACCCGTAATTAAAAGTATCACCCGTATCAGCCGTCCGGGTCGTCGTGCTTACGTCACTTCCGACAACTTGCCAAAGATTCACGCTGGTTTAGGCATGAGCATTGTCAGTACCTCTAAGGGACTGATGGTTGACCGCGATGCCCGTAAAGGTGGCATCGGTGGCGAAGTAATCTGCGAGGTGTGGTAATGAGCCGCATCGGTCGTCAACCCATTGCCCTGCCCAAGGGCGTAAGTGTCAACATCAGTGCTGGTTTGGTCAAAGTTAAGGGTGCAAAAGGCGAGTTGATCGTGCCGGTCAACCCCGAAATTTTGATTCAAGAAGAAGCTGGTAACATCAATGTCAGCCGTCCGTCTGACAGCCGCACCCACCGCGCTCAGCACGGCTTAACCCGAACTTTGGTGGCAAATGCCATCCAAGGTGTCAGTGCTGGTTTTCAAAAGAACTTAGAGCTTCATGGTGTGGGTTTTCGCGCTAAATTAAATGGTGTGACCCTCGAGTTAGCCATTGGCTACAGCCATCCTGTGATTATCGAACCACCAGCTGGAATCAGTTTTGTCTTACCTGACCAAACCAAGATTCAGATTCATGGTATTGATAAGCAACTGGTCGGGCAAGTTACGGCTAACATTCGCAAAGTCCGCAAACCAGATGCCTACCACGGCAAAGGTGTGCGCTTTGAAGGCGAACAACTGACCCTCAAACCCGGTAAGTCAGCCGCCGGTGGTAAGGGAGGTAAGAAATGAGCGTAACAGCCAAATCGCGTCGTACATTCCGTACCCGCAACAAAATCAAAGCCGTCTCGAGCCGCTTACGTTTAAGTGTTTTCCGCAGCGACAAGCACATCTATGCCCAAATCATAGACGATGTTGCAGGTGTGACCTTAGCCGCCGCCTCGAGTGCCGCTTTGGAAAGCAAAACTGGCACAAAAACCGAAGCTGCTAAAGCCGTTGGGGCAGCCATTGCCCAAGCCGCTTTAAGCGCCAATATTAAAGCCGTAGTATTTGATCGTGGTGCGTACCAATACCACGGTCGTGTAAAAGCGCTCGCGGATGCGGCGCGGGAGGGTGGTCTTGACTTCTGAACGCTCCAACAATGCAGGTGGCGGACGCGGTGGCAATCAACGCGGTGGCGGCAACCAACGTGGTGGCAATCAACGTGGCAGAGGTCGCAACGACCAAGCCGAACGCAGCACCGACCCATTTGAAGAAAAGATGATTTCCTTAGAGCGTAACGCCAAAACCTATCAAGGTGGTCGCCGCTTTAAGTTCCAAGCTGTGGTTGTTGTCGGAGACCGCAATGGTCGAGTCGGATTAGGAATCGGTAAGTCTCGAGAAGTGCCGTTGGCAGTTGCAAAAGCCAACGCCAACGCTCGTAAGAACCTGATTCGTGTCCCCCTTCAAAACGGTACAATCCCACACGACATCATTGGTAAGAACACCACCTCTAACGTAATTCTTCGTCCAGCCAGCGCTGGTACGGGTGTCATCGCGGGTGGCGTACCTCGAGCCATTGCCGAGCTTGCTGGTATCACCGACCTGTTAAGTAAAGAACTCGGTAGCCGTACCAAAGTTAATGTCGCTTATGCTGTCTTTGATGGTTTAAGCCGCTTACAAACTAAGGAAGGCTTGGCTAAACTCAAGGAGACTGCCCAGTGAATATTACTTTGCGCCGTAGCCTGATTAAACTGACCAAGCCGCAATTGGCAGCCGCCAAAGCCCTTGGCATCAAGAAAATTGGTCAAACCGTGACTGTCCAAGACAACCCCGCCGCTCGCGGGCAAGTCGAAGCGATTAAGTTTATTCTCGAGATACAGCCGTGAGTCATGAGCTATGAGCTATGAGTAAAATCTCATAGCTCATAGCTCGAAGCTCAAAGCCTAGAGGTTTTTACATGAAACTCAATGAACTCAAACCCAATCCGGGCGCACGTCACCGCAAAAAGCGGGTTGGACGTGGACCGGGTGGAACGGACAAAACCGCCGGACGTGGACATAAAGGTCAGCAATCGCGTTCTGGCTCGAGCTTACCCTCGAGCGGTTCGTACAAAGCCGAGGGTGGTCAAACACCGATGATTCGCCGATTGCCGAAGCGTGGCTTTAACAATCCAAACAAACAACAATTTCATATTGTCAATTTGTCTGACCTGAGCGTTTTTGCGGCTAACGAAGTTGTTAATGGCGAAAGCCTAGTCGCCAAGCGCTTAATCAAAAAAATTCATCATCCGATTAAATTGCTGGCTTTTGGCGAACTCAGCACCGCCCTGACGATTGTTGTGGACAACGCCAGTGCGACTGCCATCGAAAAGGTCAAAAGTGCCGGCGGCAGCATCACTGTTACCAATGCCGCCGAGGGCGCGTGAGCCTCAAACCACTAAGCCAAAATGCCGCACCCAAAAGGGTCGCGGCATTGTATGCTTTACAGGGGTAAATTATGTGGCGCGCATTCTTAGATGCTTTTAAGATTCCAGAATTACGAATGAAAATCCTCTTTACCTTGGGTGCATTGGCGGTCTACCGACTTGGTGCAGCCATTCCAACCCCCGGTGTTGACGCGAGTAGTCTCAGCAATAACCTCCAAGGTGGAAACCTTGGTGGAGTGCTTGGCATTCTTGGCTTGGTATCTGGTGGTAGTCTCGAGCAATTCTCACTTTTTGCACTTGGCGTACTACCCTATATCACCGCCAGTATTGTTATGCAGATTATGACTACCGCCATTCCAGCTTTAGAGAAAATGCAGAAAGAAGGTCCAGAAGGCTCTAAACGCATTCAGCAGTACACGCGACTTGCTGCGATTGGCTTAGCGGCTGTCCAGGCGTTCTTTTTTGCTAATTTGTTGCAAAGCCAAGGGCAATTTGTCAAAATCGGCTGGAATCCATCTGTTTTTATGCTGGTTTTAATCATTACGCAAATGGCGGGTTGTGCGTTTACGCTGTGGCTTGGCGAACAAATCACCGAACGTGGTATTGGTAATGGTGTTTCAATGATTATTTTTGCTGGTATTGTGCAGGGTTTCCCAACTCAATTCCAACAGACTTTTGCCTTGCTAGGAACACAATTTGATTTGTTATCAGTTTTATTCTTTTTCTTTATTATTTTGCTGGTGATTGGATTTATTGTGCTGGTGCAGCAAGGTGAGCGACGAATACCTGTGCAGTATGCTCGTAAAGTCTCAGCTAAAGCTGGTGGCGCTGCCGCTAGTGCAGCCAACGCCAGTTTTATTCCATTAAAAATAAATACTGCTGGTGTGATTCCCGCTATTTTTGCCAGTTCAATCCTGCAAGTGGTTCAACTTATCCCTTCGAGCTTACCTAATCAACCTTGGGCGCAAACCGTGGCGGATTTCTTGAGGGTAGATAGTGCAAGTGGTTTGCTGCTTCAGGTGCTATTGATTGTTGGATTTACTTACTTTTACACCAGCATTACTTTTGACCCTAAACGCGTAGCCGAAAATTTGCGTGAACAAAGTGGTTTCATACCAGGTGTGCGTCCAGGCACGGATACTCAAGCCCACCTCGAGCGCATCTCAGGGCGAATCACGCTTTGGGGAGCGTTGTTCTTAGCGGCTTTGACTGTTATTCCAACCGTGGTGCAGAACATCACCAATGTCAGCACGTTTCCGTTGGCTGGTACAACTTTGCTGATTGTGGTTGGTGTGGCTCTTGACACCTTAAAACAACTCGAGTCGCAACTGGCTATTCGCAACTATGGTGGTTTCCTGCAAAAAGGTAAACTCCGTGGGCGCGGCGGCTTTCAACAATAACGGCTTTGTTTCTCGAGACCTTAAATCTGGCTCGAGAAACTTTTTTTTGATGGAGTATCCATGCACAAAGTCATCATTTTCTTAGGACCTCCAGGTGCGGGCAAAGGCACACAAGCCAAACGCCTTGCCGCCGAACTCGAGTTAGTGCAACTCAGCACTGGCGAAATGCTACGCGACAACATTGCCCGTGGAACAGACTTGGGTAAAATTGTCGAACCGTTAATGGCAGCAGGTAACTTGGTTTCGGACGAAATTGTAATTGCCATGATCCGCGAAAAATTATCGAGTATGGACAGCATCCGCGTGATTTTTGATGGTTTTCCGCGCACCACTGCCCAAGCCAATGCCTTAGAAATGCTGCTCGAGGAACTCAGCGCCCCAGTCTCGAGCGCCCCGCTCTTAGAAGTCCCAGAAGATGAATTGGTGGCGCGTTTACTCGAGCGAGCCAAAATCGAAGGACGCGACGACGATAACCCAGAAACGATTCGTAATCGTTTTAAGGTGTACTTAGAAAAAACCCAGCCACTCATAGATTTTTATGCGGCTCGTGGGCATGTTAAACCGATTTCGGGAACAGGCACTCCCGAAGAAGTCTACGCTAGACTCAAGGCAGTTGTTTAAGAATGTCAATTATCTATAAACGCGCCAATGAACTCGAGATGATGGCAGTCGCCGGAGAAATCCTTTATAAAGTCCATGACCTTGTAGAACAGGCTGTGGCTGAAGGCGTGACCACCAAGCATCTGAACGAAATTGCCGAAAATGCAATCCTCGAGTTTGGCGCAAGACCTGCTTTTCTTGGTTATAACGGCTTTCCAGCCACGATTAACTCGAGCATCAACGATGTCATTGTCCACGGTATCCCAAGTGGTCAAAAACTTCGCAACGGCGATATTATTAGTGTGGATATTGGTCTGCACTACAAAGGTTGGGTCGCCGATAGCGCGAGGTCTTACGGTGTGGGTTCAATTTCACCGATTGCTAGAAAGTTATTGGTCGTGACCGATGCGGCACTTTGGGCTGGAATTAAAGCGGCTCAAGCAGGTCGGCGTTTAGGCGATGTTTCTTGGGCAGTCCAGAAAACAGTCGAAGCGGCTGGCTTTTCGGTGGTACGTGAATTTGTCGGACATGGTGTTGGACGCAAAATGCACGAAGAGCCGCAAGTACCAAACTGGGGACAACCCGGAAAAGGCGTGGTTCTAAAACCCGGTATGACCTTTGCTCTCGAGCCGATGGTCACAGTTGGACGTACCGATGTGGTGGTTCTCGAGGATAAATGGACAGCCAAAACCAAGGATGGCAGTTTAAGCGCCCAAATTGAACATACAGTGGCGATTACAGAAAAAGGTCCTCGAGTCCTAACCCTGCCAAAAGGTGCTGCTTGGGGTCCAGTGTATAAATAGTAGTGCAGAGGACATACATAGGCTTTCATATCTGGCATAATTGTTAAGCTAGTTTCAATACCCCGCGTCAAGGCGGGAAACCCTGTAACAACAGGGAACAACCCGCAAGACGGAGGATAAATGGCAGGAAGAAATCGTAGTTCCAAACCGGGCGCATCACGCGAAGCCAAAGACGCAAAACGCCAAGAAAAAGCCGAAGATGTAATTCGCACCGAAGGCGTTGTACTCGAGGCATTACCGAATACCACTTTTATGATTAAGTTAGACTCAGGTCACGAACTCTTAAGTTATGTGTCTGGCAAGATGCGAATGAATTACATTAGAATTTTACCCGGAGACCGCGTTGTTCTCGAGATTTCAAAGTACGACCCAAGCAAGGGTCGGATTGTGTACCGCAAATAGTGGAGGTGATGTATGACTTGGCAAGAAGTAATCAATGATCATACACTCCAGAATTTACCGTATAAAATCGAACTGAATGAACAAGGCAAAATTGTTATGAGTCCAGCCACAAATATGCACGGAATTTTACAAATGATGATTGGTTCTTTGCTGATGCAACTCTTAAAAACTGGCTCGAGTATTTCTGAGTGTAGTATTCAGACCCGTAAAAATGTCAAAGTTGCTGATGTCGCTTGGATGTCCGCCGAATTTTACAAAGCATACAAGCGTCAAACCCCGTTTCCTGTTGCCCCAGAAATTTGTGTTGAAATTACCAGCCCAAGTAACACCCAAGAAGAAATGCTCGAGAAGTTAGATTTGTACTTAGAGCGAGGCGCAAGGGAAGTTTGGTTTTGTAACTTACAGGGTACTATGACTTTTTATAATAAAAATGGTACGCTCGAACGCTCTGAACTCGTTTCGGAGTTTCCGTTGTCTATAGAAACCTAGAATTTATTTTACTTAGCAGGAATTGCTACACCCAAATTAGTCCAAATAGACAGTGCTGTACGGCTGTCGAGCGCTGCTAAGGCTGTAAAGCCAAAAAAACGGCGGCGCGAGGAGGAAAATCGTGAAAGTCAGAGCAAGTGTTAAGAAGATGTGCGATAGCTGTAAAGTTGTTCGCCGACATGGGGTGGTTTTTGTCATCTGCAAAGACCCCAATCATAAGCAGAGGCAGGGTTAAGCATGGCGCGTATTAGTGGTGTGGATTTACCACGCGAAAAGCGTGTCGAAATTGCTTTAA
>JANNEE010000018.1:0-2041 GCA_031388325.1 Deinococcales bacterium | reverse complement strand
TAGCCACAAAATGTACCGTTAAAAGTGCTGCACTTCAAAGCGCTTTGATGGGCAGTCTCGGAGCAAGAGCCATTGTAGGCGGGTCTGTTTAAGGCTGGGTTGGTAGGGTGCGTAAAGGCGGCACAACTGCCTGTATAACTGGCTTTACTATCCGAATCCTCACCCGAGATGGCTCGAGCATAGGCAAGGTTATAAAGCCAAGTATTTTCTAAAGGCAAGGGCTGGTTATTCTCGAGCATATCCTGCAAAGCACTTTCGGCGCGGTAGCCATCTTGATAATCTTCTTCGTCCCAATCGTGTTTGACTTTATTGACCAAGAACTGCTCGGATAAATTGATTTGGTTGCCCGTCTGCACTGCAATTTTACTTTCCAAAGCTGCCACTGCCGTAAATGCCCAACACATCCCACGCTTACCTTGGTCACGAATTGGGGTGACAAAGTTTTTGAGCGACCAAAAAAAGTTCTTGTACAACCCCGTTTGGCTCTGGTTGCAACGCCAACCATCCTGATTTGGGTATGGGTTGCCACCAGGAATTGGAGCGACTTGTGGGGTGAATCTTGCTCCTGCTGCCGTCTCGAGCCGTGTCTCACCATCTAAATTAGGAATTTCGGTCAGGCGTGTTTCAAGCGCTGCCAGTGCGGTTTGAATCACCTCGAGCGGTTGCCCAGTCAAACTTTCGGGGGTACTTAAATCGGTACGGTACTCTGGACTGAGCAGGGTATACAGGTCGGTGTAACGCGCCAATTGCTTGGCAACATCGCGCAAATCGCGTTCAGCTTGGGCTTGCTGCTGTACCTGTTCGGCAAGACTGAGCAACTGCACCACCGAATTATTTTGCACTTCGAGCGGCTCAGCGTTTGGTTTGGGGCTTAGCGCCACTCGAGCCAATAAGTCCGTAACCACCGACGACGGCTGACTTAACCCTTGCAAGAAACCAAGGTCGGTTTGATACTCGAGTTGCTGCTGCTGCGCGGCGCTGGCTTGGCTTTGGGTGGTCACCAAACGCAATTCGCCCGCCTCGACTTGACGCTTAAATTCTTCTGGTAAAAGCTGTTGGGTATCTGCGGGGATGGGCTGGAAATAGACTTTATCGGGGCTAAAAAATTGACTGAGGTTCTGAGTTAGTGTGACCACTACAATTTTTTTGCTTGTCCCCGCAGCATTCTGGGCGCTGAGTTCAAAAGTTGTGCTGGCACTGACGTTAAGGGTTGTACTCGAGCCAGTTACCACACCGACACTGGGGCTAATGCTCAGGCTCGAGGCATTCTGCACCAGCCACTCGAGTTTGACGCTGGTGGCAGCGCTGATACTGCTTGGGGTTGCCGTAAAAGAAACAATTTGTGGGACAGTTTGAATCGGTTGTGGACAAGCCACCAAGCACAGCAGCAGCAACGACATTGCACCAAAAAACCTAAAAAGCAACATAAGACCTCCTTCTCGAGGTTGGCTCGAGCATGGGCTTAGATTGCACTAAGGTTGGTTTACTTTGGGTTAGTTAAAAAGCCATTTTTGCCGATGTGAAGTTTTTTACTTATGTGACCCACAAAAACAAAAAACCGAACTACCAATTCTTCGTGTTGTACTATTTTGATAAGGAGAACCATGAAAATTGACCCTAAAACTGCTCGAGAATGGTTAGCGCAACAACCCAACCAAGGTTTTATAAGCTCAAACATTCCCCAAGCCCAGACCGAAGCCCAAATCGAAAAACAACATCAGAAAACCCTAACTGTTTTAGACCAAGCAATCGTCAGCAGCACACTTTTTGAAATGATTGAAAAAGCCCAAGCCAGCACTGGACGCAGTTTGCGTGAAACCAGTCGCCGCGCCGCCATGAGCCACACGCAGTTACTCAGCATCAAAAAACAAGCCGAAAAAGCCGAGGTTCGTAATCTTGCCCGAATTGCTGATGCGATGGGCTACGAGTTGCAGATTGCTTTTATTCCTCGAGACCGTAAACTTAAACGCCTTGAAGCAACAATGGATTTAACCTAAAAATTCCTGCCAGCGCTCAGGCAGCACTTCGCCAACCTCGAGTA
>JANNEE010000760.1:0-9427 GCA_031388325.1 Deinococcales bacterium | reverse complement strand
GACCAAAGCGGCTAAAGGTGCATCATGCCGCCAAATACCCAAAGCAAAAGCCAGATTCAAGGCTCGAGACAAACTAGGAACGATGTATCCACTCGTTATAGGAACGATGTATCCACTCGGATAACCTCGAGTTTATTGTCTTGTCTTTGGGTGGCTGATTTACCATCTTGGGCATTAAAGCGGCTCGAGCCAGAGTTAAAAGACCAAGCCGTGATTGTTCTCGAAGGACGGCGGGTTCGCGGGGCATGTGAAAGAGCCAGAAAAGCTGGTATTCGGATTGGTGATGCACTTGACCGCGCTCGAGGATTATGTCCAAATGTAGTCATTGCCCAACTCGAGCCGAGTGCTTTACAAGCCGCTTGGGAAGCAGCCCTTGAAGCATTGTACAAGCTGACTCCGTGGCTCGAGAGTCCTAAGATTGGGTTGGCATTCGCGGCTGGGCTTGGGGGATTAGAAACCGAAGCGATAGCCACAGAACTTGACCTTCGGGTTGGGGTCTCGAGTTCTCGAGGCTCGGCTTGGTTAGCAGCGCTGGCAAGTTCAAAAGCGAAGGCTCGGATTGAAACAAACGAAGCAGTGTTCTTGGCTCGAGTACCCGTGTACTTATTGCGCGGTATTGGAGTCAGTGAGGATGTCATCAAACGCCTTGAATTATTTGGATTAAAGACGCTTGGGGATATTCTTGAACGTACCACGCCAAAATCACTCGAGGCACAATTTGGCAAAGAAGCGAAACTCTTGATTGCCTTGCTTCGTGGTGGGGACGCAAGCCCAGTAAAACTCTGGACACCAGCAAGCAGTGTGAAAACAGCTTGGATATTTGACCCGCCAGCTCTCGAGCCACATGAAATAGAGCCGATTCTTACCCCGTTACTAGCAAGGGCTATTGGACAATTGGGGAGTTTGTACGTCGGGACTGTGACCGTAACGCTCGAGACGATGCTTGGGGCAAGTACAGCACGGCAAGTCTTAAAGCAGTACACCCAAAACGCCAAAATCCTCCTGCTTGCCTTAGAACGACTGACTCGCACGGTCATGACTGGTCTCGAGGTGCTGCGCTTAGAAATACTATTCTCGGATTTAATACGTCCAACACCAGTCCAAGACAGTTTATTTGGCAGTTTTGAACGTCCAGATGTACAAAAAGCCATTCAGGTGGTGCATTTACATTACCCCGAGAAAATTGGTCGGCTCGAGATTCACCGTCCTAAAGCAGTATTACCCGAGGAACGATTCCGATTTGAGGCTTTGACAGGTGAGCGGGTTAAACGCAAAGGCAAGCAATGAAACTGCTGCACCAACCAGAGTCTTGTAAGGTACTACTCGAGCCAGTGGGGACTGGGGTACGAGTACAAGCGGTGCGCTATCGCGGGGTGGTTTGGACAGTTCGGGTGACACTCGAGATTTGGATTTACCACAGTGCATGGTGAACAGATGCAGCGCTCGAGGGGGAAAGGCGTGAGTATCACATTCTGGGTACGAGTCATGGCGAGATAACGGTTTACCAGACTCGAGGGGGATGGTTTGTGGCGGGGTGGTTTGATTAGATGTTTTTTAAGTGTTGCAGTAATTCGGGAGGTGTTATGGCTTTGAATCCCAAACCATTGGCTGCGCGAAGAACTTTTTTATCTCGAGTGACAATGAAATCTGTTGCTGAGGTGAGCGCTAAATTGAGAATCCACCAATCTTTTGAGTCACTTAGACTCGCCCAATCTAAGCGTTCGGGTCGAAATAATTCACCCATTAAGCCCAAGGTTAAACCCGCTCGGAAAGCCCGACCAGGTTGGCTGTCATGCACTAAGATAAAATCACGACTAAGAACATCGTTGAGTTCAAGTAACCAGTCATCACTTAAAGCAAGCCTGACCCGTCCAGTTTCGATGGCTTCAAGTACCTTTGCATCACTGGCATTGGATTTTCCAATGATCCCTGAAACAACAATCATCGTATCCAGAACAATGAGAGGTGTTTCAATCACGCTTTTCTCGAGCTTGTCGAACTGTTTTCAGATGAGCCACAATCTCGGCTTTACTTGGGGCTTTTCGATTTGGGGCTGGGACTGGGCGAGCCTCACGAACTTGACGCACGGCTTCTTGCGCCAGCGCAATGGCTTGTGCTTCGGGCAAGCCCCCACTGCCGATGGCAAGATGAAGATGATCGGTGTTCAAAAACCACTCAGTAAAACGCGCATCGCCCAAATAATCTTTCAAATCACTTGCCGAAATTCGGTATTGCTTACCGATGCGTTGGGCATTCAAGTGTTGTCCACGGATTTCACGGCGCACAGTTTCTTCACTAACGCGCAAGCGTCGGGCTACGTCTTCTGGCGTATAAATGGTCATTTCTTGCATCAGCATCACCAACATCAGTATACACAAACTCAACCATTAAAGATGCTTCCAAACTTCATCATGGCTAAGGGTTCGCCCAGCTTTGATTGCTTTATCTCGAGACTTGAGCAAGGATTTGAGTTGGTTTTCACGACGCACCCGAGTTTGTTTTTTGGCTTGATTCTTGGTTTGCATCGGCAGCAGTGTAAGGCATCTCGAGGTTTAGTGGTATGACCTTCGTTCACCTACACACCAAAAGCTGGTACTCATTTCGGCGCGGTGGCTCGAGTCCAGATGCACTGGTGCAGCAAGCCCTCGAGAACGGACAAACCGCCATTGCCCTGACTGATTACATGTCCACGGCTGGGGTGATTCCGTTTCAAGTCGCGGCTCGAGCCAAAGGGCTGCACAGTGTCATTGGGGCTGAGGTGGTTGTGGACGGCTACTCATTGGTGATGCTGGCAGCCAGTAACGCAGGGTTTAGGCAGATCAACCAAATCATCTCAAAAGGACTTGAAGAAACGGGAATTAGTCTCGAGGAAGTCAGTCAAGACTCGAGTGATGTCTTTGTGCTGACTGGGGGGCGTTCTGGGCTGCTTTGGGAGCTTTTAGCAAGTGGGAAGCCACATTCAGCCCTCGAGTGGGTTAAACGGCTTTATGGCGTGTTTGGCAAGCGTTTATTTATTGAAGTTTCGAGTCATCTTTGTGAAGGGGATGCCCGAATGGTTTCGAGACTGCTGAGTCTAGCCAAAACTGCTCGAGTTCATGCGGTAGTCAGTAACGATGTTGCTTATGCAGTACCAGAAGATGCAGTGCGCTTGGATGCCCTGACCCTATCGAGACACAGGCTACAAGTCCAAGATGACCACACCGAACGCCCAAGTAACCGTGAGGCATGGCTTAAATCACAATCCCTGCTCGAGACGATAGTGGGTATTCCAAGTTTGTTCACCAATACGGTCGCCATTACGAACGAGTGCCATGTTGATTTACTACCAGAACGAGTTTTAATTCCTCGAGCCAGATTACCGCAAGACACCACAGCCGAGCTTGAACTCGAGGGGTTAGCACGGGCTGGAATTAAACGGCGTTATCCACTCGAGCAACGCAAAGCTGCCTTAAAGTTGATGAGCCATGAACTCGAGGTGATTGAAGAACTGGGTTTAGCGGAGTATTTCTTGGTGGTGCATGAAGTGATACAAGCGGCTAAAGCCATGAAGATTCGCACCGCCGGACGGGGCAGTGCCGCCTCGAGCATCGTGGTCTATGCACTAGGGAATAGCCCATGCTGACCCGCTTAAGTTTAGATTGCGTTTTGAGCGGTTCTTGAACACAGGGCGTTTTGTGAACAAACGCGAAGCTCCAGACATTGATGTGGATGTCCAATCTGAGCGCCGCCAAGAACTGATTGAATGGGTCACACAGCGCTTCGCTGGTCAGACCGCAATGGCAGCCAACATCAACACCTATGGGCTGCGCGGTGCTGTGCGAGACGCGGCACGGCTTCTGGGATGGACTTATAACCAAGCTGGTGAACTGACTCGAGTCTTGCCGTATCAAGGACGACCACGTAACATCAGACGATACTCAGGCGAACTCGAGCGAGTGGCTGGGCAGAGTGTGCTGCTCGAGGTGCTGCTCAGTCTGGTAGAGCGCCTTGATGACTGTCCACGGGATTTAGGGCTGCACTCTGGGGGGATGCTGTTGGCTCGAGACTCGATTTTCAATCACAGTTCGGTGAAACGCAGTGCCAACGGAACATTACAGACTTTTCTTGATAAACGCACCGCCGAACACGCTGGGCTGGTTAAGTTGGACTTATTGGGCTTGTTGACTCTGGATGTACTACAAACAGCCGTTGAATTACTCGAGGGACAAGGGATTATCTTAGACCTCGAGACTGTGGATTTGGATGACTCGAGGATTTATGCCGGCTTAAAAGATGGCAAGGTGATTGGTTTATTTCAAGTTGAATCACCAGCCCAACAAGCCTTGATTGCCCAATTGCAACCCGAGACCTTTCTGGACTTGGTGGCACAAGTGGCTTTAATTCGTCCTGGTCCAATTCAAGCCCAATCGATACGCCCGTACATCAAACGGCGCAAAGGACTCGAGCCAGTGACCTATCCACACTCCAGTCTCGAGCCAGTGCTGCGTCAGACTTATGGGGTAATGGTTTTTCAAGACCAAGCGATTGAAACCGCTCAGGTGATTTGTGGGATGAGCATTGATGAAGCCGATAAGTTTAGGAAATTGGTTTCTAAGGCTCGAGACCGTGAGGATATGGAAGCCATGCGGGAAGTCTTTACGACTCGAGCGCAGGGAACACATGGGGATATTGACCATGAAAAAGCCAATCAGATATTTGAGATGGTGGCGGGGTTCGCTGGGTATGGATTTCCATTATCGCATTCAGTGGCGTTTGCCACCACAGCAGCACATACGGCTTATTTGAAAGCACTCTATCCTGCGGCTTTTTTATGTGCAGTTCTCGAGCATGAACCCGGCATGTACCCACGACTGACCATCACTGAGGAAGCACGGAGAATGGGAATACCTGTGCTACCAGTCAAACTCGAGAACAGCCAAGCACGGTACACACTCGAGAAGATTGGGATTCGCTTAGCGTTCAGTGCAGTGGATGGTATCAGTGAAACAATGGCTCGAGGGTTAGTGCAGGGCAGACCATACTCGAGTTTAGAGGATTTAGTACAACGCTCTGGTTTAGCTCGAGATGCGTTGTTTAACTTGGCTCGGGGTGATGCGCTGACAAGCTTTGGAACACGGCGCGATGTGCTTTGGGAACTAGGGGTACTCGAGAACCGCCTTGGATTGGTTCACGCAAGCGCTGCAATGCTATTACCGATACCAACAATCACAGCAGAGGATTTGGCTTGGCTTGAGGAATTAACCCTCGAGGAAGCACTCGAATGGGATTTAGAAATCACCCGCACCAGTGGGATTCATCCGATTACGCCTTTGCGCCCAATGCTCGAGGTGATGGGGGTACGAGCCAGTAACCGCATATTTGATGGGCAACGCTGCACCGTGGCAGGATTGGTGATTTCACGCCAACGACCACAAACCGCTAAGGGCTTTGTGTTTCTTTTTCTCGAGGATGAATTCGGGCATGTCCAAGCCATCGCTCACCCAGAAATTTGGCTCGAGATGCGCGAGGTTTTACGGGCTAGAGCGCTTTTGGTGAATGGCAAAGTCCAACGGTTGCGGGGATGGAAAACAGTGGTGATTGAAAAGGTGGAAGTTCTCGAGACGGCACAAGTCAGAGAAGCTGAAATGGCTTATTTTGTGCGCTGAAGGTTACTCGAGTTTTTGCTGTTTGCCCCGCATGGAGCGAAGCGACGAACACGATTTTGACTTGCCCGTGCCGATTATTTCTTGACCATTAAATCCTAACGAAATTTAGCGAGGGAATGCCCTATCGTACTGCACTGCCCACACACTTTCTTTTACCCTTAAATCCCTTGCTGCCTGATATGCCCAATACGGATTAACCAATAAAGCTCGAGCTAAAAAGATTAAATCGGCTTGGTTTGAGCGCACAATATGCTCGGCTTGTTCGGCATTGGTAATCATTCCAACTGCGCCAGTTGCCAGTCCAGTTTCGCGGCGTACAGTAGCTGCAAAATCAACTTGGAAACCAGCCCCCACAGCAATTTTTGCATCTGGAATACTGCCGCCGCTCGAGCAATCCAGTAAATCCACACCAAGGTCTTTGATAATTCGCGCAAACTGCACTGTATTGGTCAGGGTCCAACCGCCTTCTGCCCAGTCGGTGGCTGAAATTCGCACCAAAAGCGGTAAGTCTTTTGGGATGACCAGACGTACAGCTTTGATGATCTCGAGCGGAAAACGCATTCGGTTGTCTAAACTCCCGCCGTACTGGTCGGAACGTTGATTTGAAAAAGGCGATAAGAACGAATGCAGCAAGTACCCATGCGCCATGTGCAGTTCAATCACTTCAAAACCAGCTTTTAAGGCTCGAGTGGTCGCGTTTACAAAAGCAGTTTTGATGGTCTCGAGTTCGCTTAGGGTAAGGGCTTTAGGTTCAGGGTAACTACTTGAAAAGGCAATTGCACTGGGCGCGACTGCCTGCCAAGAAAAAGCAGGGTGTTCAGATTGCCACGGGCGGTTTGAACCTGCTTTTCGTCCAGCATGAGCCAATTGAATACTTGGAACAGCCCCATTGGCTTTAATTTTACTGGTGAGTTCTTGCAATCCTTGCAGATGGTCATCTGACCAAATTCCTAAGTCTTCCGCCGAAATCCGACCTCGAGCTTCAACAGCTGTTGCCTCGACCATCACCATACCAACACCACCCAAGGCTCTGCTTGGATAATGCAGCAAATGCCAATCTGTGACCAAGCCATCTTTAGCCGAGTATTGGCACATCGGAGACATCACAATCCGATTTTTTAAGGTCAGACTACGCAGGTTAAACGAAGAAAAAAGTAAGCTCATACGGCATTTGAACATATCAGTGCGGCTTTTGATGGTAAGCAAAACAACTCGGTTTTCGTTATGTGGCTTACGCAGACAGCAAGTTCTACTTGCTCGAGCTTTGAATAGTTTACCTAAGCCCCTGCTGATGGCTTCTTGACCCTTAAAGCAGCACCTCACGGGCTTGGGTCGCTACGGGCATGGTCGCTTCTTGACCATAGACACGCACCTACGGGCATGGTCGCTCGAGACAGTACGCCATTGTCTCTATTCCATATTCTAAAATCTGGAATAGAATAAGACATGGAACTCAAACCACAAGACTTACTGGTGAGCCTTAAACTCTGCTTAAACCACAATCAAAAACCCACGTATAGCCAATTAGCTGATTCGTTAGGCATGGAAGAATCGGCAGTGTACCGTGCTGTTAAACGCGCCCAGAACAGCCGATTACTTCACCCTACAGAATTACGCCCAATGTTTGCAGCCATTGAAGAATTTATGATTCACGGGGCAAAGTATGCTTTTCCAGCCCATTACACCGGCGCATTAACTCGAGGTATTCCAACGGCTTATGCTGCACCGCCATTAAGCGATTTGATTGTCGCCGATAATGAACCAGTACCCGTTTGGTCTGATGGTCATGGAAAGGTACGAGGCACACCACTTTCACCACTTTATAAAACAGCCGCTTATGCCGCTAAAAACGATGAAAAACTGTATCAATTACTGGCTTTGCTTGATGCTATTCGGATTGGACGGGTGCGCGAACGCGAACTTGCTAAAGAACAAATTAGCCAAATTCTAAAAACGGCTAGGAACAATGTATCCACTCGTACCCTCGAGGTACGAGCATGAAAAACACCCGCAACACACTGATGTTAAACCAAGTGGCAAACCGCTTAAAACCACTGCTCGAGCAACTGGTCTTTGTGGGTGGGGCAACCGTGGACTTATTACTAACCGACCAGGCAGCCCAGACCGCCCGACCAACCGAGGATGTGGACACGATTATCAATGTGACCAGCAAACACGCCTATGACCAGATAAGCCAGATTTTAATGACTTTAGGCTGGCAAAACGATACCGAGAGCGGCGTGATTTGTCGGTGGGTACAAGATGGTTTAATTCTGGATGTGATGCCCACCACAGAAGAGATACTGTCCTTTAGTAACCCTTGGTACCTACAAGCCATTGAGAACAGTCAACGCCACGAACTCGAGTCTAACGTGATATTTGCCAACAGTGCGCTGTACTTTATTGCCAGTAAATTGGTTGCATGGAAACAACGCGGTCAACAAGATTACATGACTTCTAAAGACCTTGAGGACATTGTGCTGGTTTTTGATGGACGAATTGAGTTTGTAGAGGAGATAAAGAACTCCAAAGCCAATGTACAGGCTTTTATCGCAGCAGAATTAACGGTACTGCTCGAGGATCAACGATTTGTTGAACTAATCGAGGGTTTTGTACCGTATGACCAACCAGAACGGGCTTTGACGAATGAAAGCGGCGAGTTTGCTTTAGCCCGTGCTGGTCGCTTCTTGACCATATACGCGCACCTTCTTGACCCTTAAAGCAGCACCTTGCGGGCTTGGGTCGCTTCGGGCATGGTCGCTCGAGCAGACATAAAAAATGCGCCACATTCTTGACCATATACACGCACCTGACGGGCATGGTCGCTCTGGGCGCTGATTTAATAGATATAACCCAGTATGCAGAGCTTGTCAAATTTATGCAGTTAAGTCCGTTTCAGACGGGCTTTTTAGAATCAATGCTAGGCTGTAACCATGAAAATAGGCTTATTACATCCGGGCGAAATGGGTGCGAGTCTTGGCGCAGTCTTAACCAAAGCTGGGCATACGGTGTTTTATCTTGCTTCTGGTCGTTCAGTTGCAACTCGAAAACGAGCTGCCAAGGCTGGTTTACAAGACGCGGGTTCTTTAGCTACTCTACTCGAGCAAGTCGAAGTGTTATTTTCGGTTTGTCCGCCAAGTGCCGCCTTAGCTGTGGCAAGTACCGTGATGCAACTAGGGTTTCATGGAGTGTATGTGGATGCCAATGCAATTGCACCTAGTACCGCCTTACAAATAGCGGCTTTAGTACCAAATTACGTGGATGGTGGGATTATTGGCGCTCCGATTCAAGAAAACAGTCAAACCCGTTTGTACTTATCTGGGCAAGCTGCGCCGATGGTGGCTGAGTTATTTGAGGGTTCGATTCTCAAAACTCGGGTTTTAGGTGAGGCATTACAAGCTGCCAGTGCCTTAAAGATGGCATATGCCGCTTGGAGTAAAGGCAGTGCTGCGCTACTACTGACTTCAATGGCTTTGGCTCGAGCGGCTGGAGTTGAAGGTGCTTTGGTGCAAGAGTGGCAAAACTCGAGTCCAGAGTTGCTAACTCGAGTTGAAAAAGCAGCCAAAAGTAGTGCCAAAAAGGGCTGGCGTTGGGTTGGTGAAATGAATGAGATTGCTTTAAGTATGCAAGCGCATGATTTACCAGATGGGTTTCACTTAGCTGCTGCCGAAGTGCTTAGTCGGTTGGAAGACTTTAAGGACAGTGAAGCAAAACTGGAAACTATGCTGGATGTGATTTAATGTTTCAATCCTCGAGTACGAGCGAACCCGTACCCGACGCTT
>JANNEE010000754.1:0-2427 GCA_031388325.1 Deinococcales bacterium | reverse complement strand
CCAGACCCTCGAGTGGGACACAGAAATCCTCGAGTTAATGAATATCCCACGGGCGGTTCTGCCCGAAGTCCGAGCCTCGAGCGCCAGTTATGGAATTGCCAAAGCTCTAAATAATTTGCCAATCACAGGAGTGGCTGGCGACCAACATGCAGCGCTTTTTGGGCAAGCCTGTTTGGATACTGGCATGGCAAAAAATACCTATGGCACAGGTTGCTTTATGCTCTTAAACACGGGTTCAAAACTGGTCTCGAGTGCATCTGGACTGCTGACCACTCCTGCTTGGCAAATTGGCTCGAGTACCACTTATGCGCTCGAAGGGAGTGTTTTTATTGCTGGGGCGGTGGTGCAGTGGTTGCGTGATGAAATGAAATTTTTTTCCGATGCCAAAGAAGTCGAAACCCTTGCCGCCAGTGTGCCAGATAACGGTGGGGTCTATCTTGTTCCAGCTTTTGCGGGGTTGGGCGCTCCACACTGGGATGCCTATGCTCGCGGTACAATTATTGGGCTGACTCGAGGCACAGGCAGGGCGCACATTGCCAGAGCCGCACTCGAGGCGGTGGCGTTTCAGACCAAAGATGTTTTGGAAGCCATGCAGCAAGACAGTGGTGTCAAGCTCGAGGCATTGCGGGTAGATGGCGGCGCAACCAGTAACGACTTACTGATGCAATTCCAAGCCGACATTTTGGGTGTTCCCGTTGAGCGTCCAAAAATTACCGAAACCACGGCACTGGGTGCGGCATTCTTGGCGGGTCTCGAGTCTGGGCTGATGAACTTAGATTCGATTCGCAGCACATGGCTACTCGAGCGGCGGTTCGAGCCTCAAATGAGTGCAACTGAGCGTGAAAAACTCTATGCGGGATGGAAAAAAGCGGTAGAGCGGGCTAAGGCTTGGGCGGAATAATTGGGGCTTCTTGCACGCCTTTACTCGAGAGTAGACTCTGTAAAACCATTTGTTTGCTGGCTTGTATTTGGCGCACAGCAATACTCAGTACCGCTTGTTGGTCTTTTTGCTCGAGGGCGGTCAGTAAATCTTCGTGTTCGTGGGTCGCTTCTTCGCTGCGTGGTTGAATCAGCATTCCAAATTGAATTAAACGCCGACTTTCAGCGAGGCAACTTTCAACAATTCCAGCCAAGCGCCGATTGCCCGATGCCTTAGCGATAATGCTGTGAAATTCGGTGTTGGCTTGTTGGAAAGATTGGATGCTTTTTGAATTCTGTGGGTCGTACCCTGTTCTTGCAAGCTGATGCAGGTGCTTCAAAGTTTTTTTCTCGAGTTTTCCAATTGCCATAACCACGGCTTGTGGCTCGATGATGGTGCGTAATCCAAAAACTTCTTCGACATCGCGCAGAGAAATGGGAGCAACTTCGTAACCGTGCCGAGGAATAACCACCATTAAATTGTCATTGACCAGACGTTGCAAGGCTTCGCGGACTGGAGTTTTGCCTAAATTTAAGCGTTCCAAAGTTCCGCTTTCGGTCAGTCGTGTACCGGGCATAAGCTGACACTCGAGAATTTCGCTGCGGAGGTGCTGATAAGCATATTCGGCTTGGGAGGTGTTTTTCTGGCTCATGGTGCTTTGTACCTTTTTGTGGGTCTCGAGTCAACTTGACGAACTCCAAAGACATCTGTAATATATCACAAAATAAATCTAAGCAGATTACTAAGGAGCTATATGTCAACTATTATTCGTGCCACAAGAGGCAATCAACGCACCGCTAAAGGCTGGATTCAAGAAGCCGCCAAACGAATGCTGATGAATAACCTTGACCCAGAAGTTGCCGAGAACCCTGCCGAACTGATTGTCTACGGCGGGCGCGGCAAAGCCGCCCGCAACTGGGAGGCGTACCATAAAATCGTTGAAACTCTTGACCGACTCGAGAATCACCAAACCCTGCTGGTGCAGTCTGGTAAACCCGTGGCGGTTCTCGAGACCCAACCGCTTGCGCCAAGGGTCTTAATTGCCAATTCCAACCTTGTGCCGAACTGGGCAACATGGGAGGAATTTGATCGCCTTGACCAAGCTGGCTTAATGATGTACGGACAAATGACGGCAGGAAGCTGGATTTATATTGGTACACAAGGCATCCTCCAAGGCACATTTGAAACTTTTGCATCAGCAGGCAAAAAACATTTTGGCGGCACGTTGGCTGGCACAATCACGGTCACGGCTGGATTGGGCGGTATGGGCGGAGCGCAACCTTTGGCGGTCAAATTGGCGGGTGGGGTGGCGCTCTGTATCGAACTTGACCCAAGCCGAATGCAGCGTCGCCTCGAGACTCGCTATTTGGATGAAGTGGCGGTGTCTTTGACCGATGCGATTAACCGCGCCCAAAAAGCCAAACTCGAGAAACGCGCCCTCAGTATTGGCATTTTAGGCAATGTCGCCGAAGTCTTGCCCAAAATGCTCGAAATGGGCTTCCTGCCAG
>JANNEE010000741.1:0-3074 GCA_031388325.1 Deinococcales bacterium | reverse complement strand
CGTTTTGGCACGATTACCGTATCGGAATTCACGCTTTTAGGCGCGGGTTAAAAGTTTTGACGTGTACTTAGGAAAAATACCTAAAACCACGCCTGTAAGCGAACCCGCCCGTCAGCGAACCCGCCCGTCAGGTGCGCGTATGGGTTCAAGACAGGTGCGCGTATGGGTTCAAGGCAGGTGCGCGTTTGTGGTCAAGACAGGCATGAGATACTTATACCAATCTTGCTTTGTTCTGGTACATCGTTTGGTCAGAAGCATGGTACAACTGCGCTGCGTTGTCACCATCGCTGGGGTATAAGGCAAGTCCGACAGAAACGGTTGGATAAAAATCTGGGAGTTCGGGCAAGGTCACTCGAGCCACCGCGTTTTGAATGTGCATGGCAAGGATTTGTGCGTCCTGTTTACTGTTTACATCTGGGGCAATAATGCAAAATTCGTCGCCGCCAAGCCGCGCTACAGTGTAGGTCGCAAGGACAGCTTCTTGTAAGGCTTTGGACACGGCTTTTAGCAGGGTATCGCCAAGGCTGTGTCCGTGGGTGTCGTTGACTTCCTTAAAACGGTTTAAGTCTAGGTTAAAGAGGACAAAATTTTCGCGGTGACGTTTGGCATGTGCAATGGTTTCGGCTAAGCGTTTGTTGAATAAGCTGCGGTTTGGTAACTGGGTCAGTTGGTCGTGCATGGCTTGGTGTTCCATTGAACCTAGTAGGCGGTGCTGTTCGATGGCGATGGCTGCTAAATTACAAATCGAATGAATTCTGGGGTCTTGATGAATGGCTTTTTGTTGATTCGAGAAAAAAACAATTCCACCCCAAGCCAAGCCTTGGGTAATCGAAAGCGGTAAAATATGAACATGGCTCAGTTCGGCATAGACCAATAACTGCCGTAGTTCAGGACTGAGTAAGAGATTGGCTTTGATGTTTGATTGGTATGGTTGCCCAGTTTTGAGTTGTAAGTACACACCGAGCGCTCGTCCTTTTAGTTTGATTCGCTCTAAGTAAGGCAACATAATTTTTGCCAGTCCAACATTGGCACGGAATGCCATTTCTGAATCTTTGTATTGGACAATGCCACAAGGTAATCTAAATTGCTGATGCAGTAAATGGACAATACTTTGCAGTACATCAAATAAATCGGTGCTTTGGGCAATCATCTCGAGAATTCGGTTGCGTTCGCGCTCAAACAGTTGTTGTTGTTTTAAGGCGGTAATATCGGTGGTTAAACCACGCCAATAAAGGTCTTCTTCGACATCTACCCGCGCTTGGGTTCGCACCCAAATTAAACTGCCATCGGCGCGGCGCAAACGGTACTCCTCATCAAAGGCAATTTCGTGGTTGTTCATGGTGCGGGTCAGGGCTTCGCGGATACGGTCACGGTCATCGGGGTGAACAGGTCGGACATACAAGGCGGGTTCATGAAACCAATGCTCAAAGCGGTAGCCTAAGATACTTTCGGTGTTCTGAGAAACAAAGGTCAGTTGTGGTACACCATCGCGTAAGCACCCTTCAAAGACAATTCCTTCGAGGCTGTTAATAAAATCAAAAAACCGAGTTTTAGAGATTCGCAACTGATTTTCGATGCGGCGGCGTTCGTTTAGCTCGAGTTGTAGGGCTTGGTTGTGTTTTTGAACCGCTAAGTTCTGCTCAAATAAACTCAGGAAACGACTGGCACAGTGTATTTCGTGGCTTGTGAAGACTCGAGGCGTATGGCTTCCAAGGCAGAGCAGCACCGTACCATTGGGTTGCACCAGTGGTAAGAGCAGCACGCTAAAAAGCTCACACTGCATCAGAATGTTTAAGAAGTCACTCGAGCCTAGACTGATGTCCTCGAGGGCGACAGGTTTTTGTTGCTCGAGAATACTTTGGATCAAGACATCATTTTTAATCATCACCGAGACACCAAAGGCACGACGTTGACTTAGGGTAAATTCTGCGCTTAGACAAGCGGTTTCTGGCTGAATTTGCCAGTGCATGACCCAATCGGTCTTGAGGATTTGATTGAGTTCTAGGCAGAGATTTTGCAGGCTGGTATCTGGCTGTGGCACAGGTTGTGGCTGTGGCACAGGTTGTGGCGATAGCAAACGTAAACCGAGTGTTTCGGTTGGTCTTGATGGAACATGCGTTTCGGTAGCCGACATGAGGTTCTTAGCCAAGCATTGTACCTAAGAAGATGATATTTTTTTGGTCAAATTATTGTCCTCGGTCTAAGTTCGTCCCGTAAACGCTTACTGGAAGACCGTAATCTGACCAAAGGTGTTAGCTCTCAAGGGCTGGGTTGTCTTTGAGTGGCTGCATAATTAAGCTGTTGATCAATTCACCCATTCGTTTGGGGTCTATCCGATTTGATGGCTCGAGCCACCATTCAATCAGGTTAATAACCGCACCAATTACATGTCTGGCAGCCAAGTCGGGGGGGATATTGGCTTTGAGTTGATGGGCGAATTGCTCGATAAACATAGCTGAGCCGATGGTCATGACCCGTTCGAGCAAATGGCTGATATGACGGGTTTTGACCAGCATTTGGTAGCGCTCAGGTTGCTCAAGTAACTGCTTAAATAAGGTGGTCATCATCAATTCGGGCTGGTCGCTGAGGGCGTTGACACTGCTAATCAAGGTACTAATGCTTTCTTCGAGAATGGCATTTAAGAGACTCTCTTTGTCGGAATAATGCCTGAAGAATGTGGCGTAACCAATATCGGCGCGTTCGGTCAGGTCTCGTAAGGTCATTTGTTCGTAATCGCGCTCTAAGCAAAGTTGAATAAAAGCATCTGCCAATTGTCGGCGGGTGCGATTGATACGCCGGTCAGTTTTGGGCATCTTGTCATTATGGCGCTTTCATGCGGGGCTGGCTAGTGCTGTCAAGTTCTCATCAGATGCGCTAGACTATAGCTTATGATATACGCTGTATCATAAAGGAGTATTTATGACCTTAGCTGCTTGCCCAATAGACCATACTGCGATGACCAAAGGCTCACGTAAAACCCAAGCCACCGATTTATCTGCCCAACCGAGCCTCGAACAAGATACCAATGGTGTTTGGCAAGTCAAATCTTTTGATTTATGCCGCCAAATCTTGCG
>JANNEE010000674.1:0-11566 GCA_031388325.1 Deinococcales bacterium | reverse complement strand
CCAAATTATTGCTGGCGAAACCGAACATACCTTCTGGACCAAACCCGCTACAGGCGCAGTTGGGGCTGGAATTACTAAAAATATCGTCTCGCAAGGCGAAAAATTGAAATTAATTCGTGACGGCATGGAAATCGTTCCTTGACTAAGTACCGTTGGTTCACCCGGACACACCCTTGGGCATCAAAGTGTCTTGGTCTCGAGTGGAACAGCCCAAATGATGATTATGGGTGACGCAGCCGGACACTTTTTACTCAGCCTGAATTACCCAAGTGCGTACCTTGGATTTGACACCGATAAGCCAATGGCAGTTAAGACTCGAGCCAATTTGTTCCGTCGTGTCGCCGCCGAACGAATGCTGGTCACGGGCTATCACTTCCCATTCCCGGGGGTCGGCTACATCCGCCGACGCAACTTTGGTGGCTACGAATTTGTACCAGCCGCTTTCCAATTCTAAAGTTTTAACAATCATGGGATGAGGCATGCCTCATCCCTACGGTTTTTGGCAAAATGACAGTATGTACCCTAGGCTTAGAAACGATTCGTCTCGAGCCAAGCTAAAATTGCCGTTTTTTCATTCTCCAAGTCACCTTCAATAATCGCGTTGGCAGCCGCTTTTTTAGCCGCACCAATCTGCGAGCCAACCAAACCAAAACGGTCTATCAATTCTAAGCCACTGACAGCTAATTCGCGTTCGTCAAAAGTTTCTAGGTCTGGTGGAAAATCCGCACAACGCCGCATGGTTTCTTTGATCCAAAAATCCGCGTTCCACGTCAGTTCTGGGGCATGCGCCAAGCGGTCTGCACGGCGTAACTCGAGGGCAGATGCGGCATAAATCCCAAGGTCATTGACAAATTTTCTAAGGGCTTTGTGGCTGCTTGGAATCGGTGGGCGCATGTGATGACGCACCAATTTAACCACCATCTCAAGCAGGTCGTTCGAGCATTTCAAGCGCAGTAAAATACTTTTTGTAATGTCCGCCCCTCGAGTTTCATGGTGATAATAATGCGCCACGCCATCATCGCCAAAAACTTGGGTGGCTGGCTTACCAATATCATGCAGTAAGGCTGCCAATTTGACTTCGGCACTTGACTTTGCGGCAAAAACCACGGTTTGGAACATGTGTTCATCTAAACTTAAATGATGATACGGATTTTGTTGGTCAAAACCAAGACAGACTGCGTACTCTGGCATGATTTGCTCAAGTAAACCCGTGTCACGCAGTAAACGCAGCGCAGGGAGTAGATTATTTTGGCAGTTCAGTAAACCCAGTAATTCGTTTTGAATTCGTTCGGGTGCAACACTCGAGACCAAAGGGGCAAGTTCTCGAGTGGCGGCTAGGGTTTGGGCATCCACGCTAAAACCAAGTTTTGCAACGAACCGTGCAAGCCGCAGCATCCGCAATGGGTCTTCGGCGAACCGTTCGGTGGCATGACCGACCGCACACAAATTTTTCTGCTTGAGGTCAGATTGACCATTAAAAGGGTCTATTAGGGTATTATCGCGTAAACGAACTGCCATCGCATTGACTGTGAAATCACGCCTTGCAAGGTCAGCTTCGACAGGTAAACTGGGATTAAATGTTACTTCAAAATCTCTGTGATGAACGCCTGTACTACGTTCGGTACGGGGCAATGCCACATCCACAGTTAAGTCGTTATACGTGACTTTTAAGACTCCAAAACTCGCGCCAACCACATCCACCCGCGCCCAAGTCTCGAGGTTCGTTCTTAGGGTTAAAAAATCAATCCCCGTGACAATATAATCGGCATCTTTGACAGGTAAACCCAACATCGTGTCACGAACTGAACCGCCAACCAAATAAATTTCGCCTTGCAGGGCTTGAATGGTTTTTAATAATTGATTTTGCATCAGACATTCCCATACAACGACAAAACAAAAGCATTGGCGTACTCGAGGTCTGGGTGTTCTGGCAATACGCTTTGAGTTTCGGCTTGTTGGACTTCCTCGAGTTTGGCATCAAGCATTTCTAGTAATTTTGGATACTCGAGTTTCCCTTGTTTGATGTCGCGCAGCAACACAGCAAATTCGTTTTGGTGCGGATAAGCAATGAATCCTTGCAGATGGAGTAACCGCATTTCCTCGAGAACCCGTAAACTGTGCGAGAAGGCTTTATAATCAACTCCGCCGTCGAGCATGGCTTGCTTGGCGCGTTTGCCGTATCGTTCCTCGAGTTCTAAGAGCGGTTTTATTGCCCAATCTGCTTTGGCTGTGTAATCAAAGGCTTTCTCGAGAATCAGCAGTTGTTTTTGGTTGTTGCTACCAATAATTGTTCGGGCGAGTTTGTCGTTTGCAATGAGTCCAATAATGGTTTCGGCAACATCTCCGACTAATCCTGTTACGTTGCTCATGTGTTGCGTGGCAATTTGTACAGCTTTTAAGTGCTTGCCTTTTTCGCTGTACTTAATGGCTTGGCTGTGGGCAAATCCCATCATGCCGCCTAGGTTTTTGGTGAGGATTTTTGATGGCTCGAGTTCTTTTAGCTTCTCGAGAAACACTGTTTTTGTACCCTCGAGAATCGCGGTCGGATGACTTGGTGCGAACAACAAACTGACGGCGTTTATATCGCCCCGAAGCAGTAATTTAAGCCAGAACTGAACACTCCAAATCGTAATGTCAATATCTCCAGCTTGGTTTTTTGTGCCTGAATCGCTCGGATTGGTGTTCTGGGTAAATTGTTGTGGGGCGCGTTGTAAGTACAAACTTTCTTTGGTCGGTAAAAACACGCCTTTGACATCTAAATCGCTGCTTAGTGTGGCAGTGCCAAACAGTTGCGAACCGCTTTTGGCAACCAGTAGCAAGGTGTGTGGATGAATCTCGAGCATGAACAGTATTCTAACGTAGTGACAAGGGCAACCTACACCCTTGTCACTTGTTTTATGTGCTGATTTTTTACGTGCCGATGATGCCGCCATCAGTTTTCTTGATGGACATGACACTAGGGCGGACTGCGCCTGAACCATCTGGGAAGGTCGAAACTGGTTTGTCAACAGTTCCACCTTCGCCGGGGTGCTGAATCGCAGCAAAGAAATTGCGGTTGTCTGGGGTGAAAATCGGTCCGCAGACTTCTGCACCTTTAACGGTACTCATGAACTGCATTACATGACCGCGTTCTGGTCCTTGGGTTGGTACGGCAAAAACACCATCGTTAGATTTAAGGTTGCTGTTGTCCATGCCGTCGGTGGCAATCCACATATTGCCCTTGTTGTCAAACGAGCAGTTATCTGGTGTGGCAACTGGCGAAACTTTTTCTTTTGGAAAACCAGCAAAGTAGGTGCTTGGGTCGCTTGGATTACCGCAAACCATGAATAAGCTCCACTTGAATTTGGTTGCTCCAGCATCGTTGCCTTCCTCGAGAAGCTCAAAAATGTGACCGTCTTTGTTATCGGCTCGAGGGTTGGCTTTGTCTATTTGGGCAGCAGTACGACGGGTGTTGTTGGTCAGTAAGCAGTAGACAGCGCCAGTCACGGGGTTTCGCTCGAAATCTTCTGGTCTGTCCATTTTGGTCGCACCCAATAAATCGGCAGCTTGACGGGTTTTGATGCAAATATCGCCTTGGGTTGCAAAACCATTCTCGGCGGTTAATTTGCCGTTACCGACCACCAATGGCATCCATTCGCCTGTGCCGTCAGCGTTGACTCGAGCCACGTACAATGTGCCTTCATCAAGCAAGTTCATATTAGCAGCGCGGTTGCTTGGGTTAAATTTACCTTTGGTAACAAATTTATACATGTAATCAAAGCGCTCATCGTCGCCGGAGTACATCACCACACGACCATCATTGGCAAGGCTAGATTCTGCGCCTTCGTGCTTAAAACGCCCTAGTGCAGTGCGCTTTTTAGGGGTCATGGTTGGGTCGTATGGGTCAATTTCAACAATGAAACCGTAACGAAACGGTTCGTTAGGATTGGCTTCTAAGTTAAAGCGTTCGTAATGATTTTCCCAAACGCGTCCAGAGGCTTTGGTGGTCATGCCATAGCGAGCGTGAAGAGCTTTAATGGCTGGGTCTTTCACATTGTCGTTATAAGCAAAATACTGATTAAAGTTCTCTTCGGCAGTTAAAATTGTTCCCCAAGGGGTTGTGCCACCAGCGCAGTTGTTAAGCATTCCCATGACCATTTTGCCAGTTGGGTCAGCTCTGGTTTGCAATAATGGGTGTCCGGCAGCCGGACCCGTGATTTCCATTGGAGTGTTGGCGGTAATACGGCGATTATATCTCGAGACTGGTTGGTATTCGATGTTGCCGTCACGGTCACGGAAAACTTGTACCACCGTACCACCGTGGGCTGCCAATTCGACATCCACTTGTTGTTTGCTGGCTTTACCAGCCGCGTAACCACGGAACATCAATTCTGGATTGGTGTACTCGTGATTAACCCACAACAGCGCTTGGCTCGAGCGCTTACTTTGATAGCCCGGCAACGGCAAGAACGAAACATAATCGCAGTTGTAGCCAAAGCTATTTTCTTGGGTTTTGGCATCGAAATCATCAATGTCAAAACGCTTTGCACCACGGGTCACGGGGTCGCCCCAACGAATAACCACGTTGGATTCGTAACCAGATGGCAAAATCGTTTTATCTTCGGTAGACAGCTTAATTGGGCTAAAACCAAGGTTGCTACCTTGAGCGGCGGCTGGCATGTAGCTCGAGACTCCAGACAGCATCAAAAGGCTTGCAAAGCCACCTTTTAAGATACTGCGGCGGTCAATCGCTTCTTCGATGATGTTGCGGCTGTACAAGTTCTCGGTTTGATTCAGCACAGGTGTGGCGCAAGCATCGCCGCATTTCCAGTGGCAAGTGGCGCTGCTACGATTGCCAGAAGTGTCGAATTCGCTGGTGTCCAAATTCAGGTTCATAATGACTCCTTGTGGTGCTTTCGAGATTCGGTCATTAGTACAACCAAAATTTGTCAGCACAAAGTCAGCACAAGGTCAGTCCATCATCGTGCGGTAGACTCTGATTATGCGAATAAAAATTTGTGGCATTACCCGACTCGAGGATGCACTGGTCTGCGAAGAAGCTGGGGCAGATGCCATTGGTTTTATTTTTGTGCCAAACACCAAACGCTATATTTTACCAGTCAATGCGGCACGAATCTCGAGTCAAATCAGTGGCTTGGTCTCGAGAATTGGGGTTTTTAGAAATGTACCACTCGAGGAGATTGTTCAAACTGCTCGGCAAGTGCAACTGAGTGCAGTACAGCTACACGGCTCAGAAACCGATGATTTTGTGACCCGTCTCGAGCAGCACTTCCCAGTCATTCGGGCTGTTTCCTACCAACTGCAAATGGTCATGCCACCAGCCCAAACCCTGCTCTTGGACGGTCTCGAGGCGGGGTCTGGACAAGTCTTTGACTGGGGCAGTGTGGACACTTCATACCTTAAAAATCGGCGTTGGCTACTGGCTGGCGGCTTAAATCCAGACAATGTGAGACAAGCTGTGCAGCAACTCCAACCTTGGGGTGTGGATGTCTCGAGTGGCGTAGAAAGTTCGGCTGGAATTAAAGACACAAGCAAAATCAGGGCTTTTATAGCGGCGGCTCGAGAATAGAAGACTAAAGTCAAATTTTCAAATTTTGAAACTCAGCATTCGTTTATTTACAAAATAAAAACTACTATTTATAGTTTTTGGGTAATAACTATGCTATACTCCTTTAGAGGTGCAATTATGTCTGAAACGCAAATTCAAGTTGCTTTTACAAATGGTCTCAATCCAACCCAAGTTCAGGCTCTAAACTTAAATGAGCATCCATTGAAGACTAATTTGGCTTCTGTTGGTGTCTGGTACGACAAAGAAACATTAGATTATCAAGTTAATGATGACATAGATTTCTGGCTTTCCAACGATTCTGAAATGGTTTGTAAATTGCGTATTGCTGCGTTGTACTGCTTACCAGAAGGTCATCAGTACGGTTTCTACTTACCACTATTGGACTTACCCGTAAAAGAACTAACAATGAATTTACCGCGTTGGCTTGCAATACAGTTACCACCAGAAATTGCAACCATCAAAGACGAGACAATTTTCTAAATTTTAGATTGCTAAATCGTACTTACCACTAAAGACGGAAGTTAAAAATTCTTTTCTTGCATAAAAAGCTCGAGTTTTTGGCGCAGCGCCACCTTGTCCTTTGGTTCTGGGTTGAATCAGTTTGCCCATGCTTCCAGTTAAAGGAACGCCGTCAAGGATTGCCTCACGAATCAGGTTGTAATCTGCTTCGATGGTTTGAAATAACTCAGTATCGCCCAAATCAAAGGCTTTGACTCCATAAACCAAAGAAGTCGTTTCGGCTTGGTCTACAAAAATTCGGGCAAGAATAATTTGCTTTCTCAGTTTTGTGTAAAGGTGGCTTTGGGTAAATGTTTTTCCTGCCACTTCAAAAGGGTCAAGCATCGTGATTGCCATTGTTTCTTTAGGAACAAGTAGCCCATTTTTGAGGTACTTAAACGGCACAACTTTAAGTTCCCACGAGCCAAAATTAGGCGCTCGAGATGAGTTCAGGGGCAACCCCAAATAACGCTCGGCAACATGACCAGCCCAACCTTTGTTAATTTTGCCGTTTTTTGCAATAAAGGTCACTTCATAGGTCTGGGCAAGTGGTCGTAAATCCTGCCCAATCAGTTCTGCAAAACGTGCCAGTGCTATTTCTCGTTCCATGTTGTGTTCCTATACGCCAGCATTTCAAGGGCTGGGGTTCTGTCGCCAGATGATGAGATGCGCCGTGGTGCTTCGAGTGTTTTTATTTGAAAACCAAGTTGGGTGTAAAGGTCAATAATTCTTGGTGTGGCTTGGTTAGAAGTGATGACTACCCCGGTATGAGCGGCTAACCATCTGGCAACCCGTATTTGGTCATCCCATGTGAAGCCACCAGCACTGTAGGTGGTGAATTCGACATCGTATGGCGGGTCGGCATAGACAAAATCATCAGGCTCGAGGGTGATTTTCTCGAAATCGCCGATGGTGAAATTCCAAGGCTGCACAAGACTCTGGTACTCGAGGAAGTCAGTCGCGTAGTTAATGGTTGTGTATTTGCCAAACGGCACATTGAAGCCACCACTTTTATTAAAACGACATAACCCGTTAAAGCAGGTGCGATTCAAATAATAAAAAAGCTCAGCAGCTTCTTGGCTTGTTTCTTGCCTTGTCAGTACCAAATCGTTAAAACGTTGCCGTTTTTGGTAAAAATAAGGTTCGTCATGTTGTGGTTTTAACTCGAGCTTTAAGCCTTTTTGCAACCAGTGATAGAAGTTGATTAAATGCGGGTTAATATCGTTTAAGAGTGCATCTTTAGGCATCAAACCTAAAGCAATGGCTAATCCGCCCGAAAAGGGTTCTACCAAACGACAGTGTGCATGGTGCGCCCAAACCTCGCGCAATTGTGGTACGAGCCAACGTTTGCCACCAGCCCATTTAAGTGGTGGCGATAACTCTTTAACACTGGGTATGTCTTCGCCAAACAAGAATGTCTGCATTGTCCTAAAGTTTAACCGATTTGAATATCTTGAGTAAGGAATTTTTGGCGGCTCGAGAAGCCTAAAAACTGTACCAAGAAAAAAAAAGACAAGCCAATTGGCTTGTCTTTTTTTGTCGAAAAGATTTAGAGGATTGTGGCAATCACATACGAACTCGAGCCGCCAAAGTTGATGGTTAGGGTGCGACCAGCCAATGCGTCTGGGGTGGTGTATGTACCAGTCAGGCTGGCGGCATTAGGACCACCATTGATAATGATTTGACCAAGGGTTGCGAGTTCTGTTCCGAGTAAGATGCCCGAAATTGCTGCCGCCGCACCATTGACGGTGGCATTGTAGGTGCAACTTCCAGTCGATTGGGCAGCAAAGTTGATCGAGGCAACACTGGTTGTAGCCGAAGCGCTACGGGTTGCTCCAGCAGTCCCACCTGCATCACTTAAGGTTGCGGTAAAGCTGACACTGGTCATGGCAAAGCTGGCTGGGCAATTTGCACCGCTCAAAGTTGCGGTTGGCATGGTTTGGGTGTAGCCCCATTCCGATAAACGGGCAATATTGTCTTTAACTTGTTGGTCTGTGACATCAGCAAATGTACCTGATGCAATCACAACCCCATTTTTTGTGCCTTGAAGCGCGATACCGCCTTTAGAGAGGTCAAGTGGCGAACCCTTACTATCAATCCCAAGCGCTCCACCGCCAACGGTAGGGTTAGGCGTTTTGGTGGTGTCTTGAAGAACAATTGGTGGGGTTTTAATCAAACCACACGAAGCGAGTAACGAAACGGCGACCAAACCCAACATAACTTTCATTTTCATAAAGCCTCCTTGAATATACAAATCTATTCTACATCACAAGCGTCAAAAAAGCGTTACAAAACCTACATTAGCCCTCTGGTAAGGTCAAAAGCACGTCCCTTGCCAGTAAGCCAACACTCGAAGTTCGGTATTTATCAGCTAGGATTCGCAAGGTTTTAATTCGTTCGGGTGTATTCTCGAGCAGGAGTTGTTGTACAAAATCAAGGTAAGCTAAACGCAGATGTGGGGCTAATTTGGTTTCGGCTGGAGGTTGGTGCAGTGCAGCCAAGGCTTGACTGGTGTCGTGTCCTAATCGCCATGCCGCGTGAATTCGAGATAAATTCCAAAACCAATCTTGTTCGGTGTTGCTTTGGCTGGTGTCTTCATAGGCTTTTTCGTAATCGCCAAAGGACAGGGCATACAACACCTCAAGTAAACGACGATTTTCAGTACCTGCCCGTCCCTCGAGTTCTGGCAGTTCAAACACAAAACCATCGCCAAGTTCTAAGGTAATTCGGGATTCCCAAATTTTAGAAGCATTTTCATCAGCGTTATTTTTGACATCTTGGAAGTGTTCTCTGGCAACTTCGAGGTTGCCAAGCGCATATTCTGTTTCGGCAAGGTTGTATAAAATTTGTTTTTCTTGGGCGTACAGCCCCGCTCGGAGTGCCATTTCTCTGGTGGCTTTGAAACGGGTTCTGGCTTCTTCAAAATCTTCTTCGGAAGCAATCGAGAGTGCCAGATTGGTTTGAATCACAATTCTCGAGCGAACATCCCCTGTTTTTTGGGCGTATTCGCTGGCTTTATTCCAAGCAAAAAGCAATTCTTTTTGTTGGTCTAACATATAGTAACGGCTGCCAAGGTCGTTCCATGCCATTGTTTTTAGGTAATCATCATCGGTGGTTTCGACAATCGTGGTGGCAATTCTTGCTAAGTTGGTGGCTCGGTTTAAGTTCCCCAACGCCACCTCGAGTTGCGATAAAGCAAGTAATGCCCGTGCTGTTCCGCGTGGGTTCTCGGCGAGCTTACTGGCACGTAATGCCTCGAGTCCGTGGTGTTTGGCGGTCATAAAATCTTTTTTTAAGCGGTGAATATGACTGGCTTCGATTTCCAGTTCTTCATAAAACGGGTCGTCCATGCCGTACTGCCCAATAATATCGCGGGCTTTATCCACCGAACCCGAAAAACGCAGCACATTGCCAAACTTTAAGCGGGTTTGAGCCAATACGCTCTGGCTGCCGTCAAAGGTAGCCGCGTTGTCTATCACATATTGCCAAAAAGTCATGGCTTCGCTGTTGCGTCCAGAGTGGCTTAATACTTCACCAAGATGCAGCCGTGCCTCAAGCGCTTTTATCGATTCGGTGGATAATTTGGCACTGGCTTCGAGGGCGAGGCGGTAAGCCCGTTCAGCTTGCGGGTAAGCAAAGCTATTCTGGGCGATTAGCCCGCCTTCCACGGCTTTTTCTAGGGCTTGTTCAAACTGCTCGGCATAAAAATGATGATTGGCAAGTTCGACTGGACTGGCGCGGTTCTCGAGCAGAATCGCAGCTTTTTTGTGTAACCGTCGGCGTTTGAGGCTGATAATGCCGTCGAGTAAAATTTCGCTATAGAGCGGATGGGTAAACCTAAAACCTTCGCCGTTACTACCGGGGATTTCGGTGACGAGTCTGGCTCGAGTCAGGCTTTCTAAGGCATCGAGGGCGGCGTCATCGCCCCATTCGAGCAGTTGCCGCACATCTTCGTATTGCCATGCCCTGCCAAGCACACTGGCAGCACGGGCAAACTCGAGGCTGTCGGGTTTCAAGGCTTCAATGCGGTGGGCAAGCAAATCGTTCAGGCTTTCGGGCAAGCTCTGCATCGAGTGCTGCCACTGGTACACGCCGTTCTGACGGTAAATCGCACCAGATTCAAGCATCGCTTTTAAGCGTTCCTCGAGAACCCACGGGTTGCCAGCCGCATGATTGACCAATTCGGTTTCTAAGCCAGAGTCTAAGTCGCCGTCTAACCATGATTTTAAGAGTTCACGCATGTCGTTGTCCGACATGGGTTTAAGGTTAATCAGGGTTCTCGGGCGGGCTAAGCCTTTGGGTAGGGTTTGCCCTTCGGGTAAATCCTCGAGTCGGTATGTGACCAGTAAACGTGGTTTTTGCACGGCTCGGGTGGCATGGGCAAGTGCAGCGAGGGTGCTGTCATCTGCCCAATGCAGATTCTCGAGAACCACCACGGTAATTTCGGAAACCCGTTCTAAGAATTCGCTAAAGGCTTCAAATAAGCGCAACCGAGCAACATCGGCTGGAAGGTTTGGGTCGCTTGGGGTGGCACTGCCTAGGCTTGGGACAATTCGTGCCAATTCACCTTTGATGTTCTCAGGCAGGTTCTCGACAAAGTTTTTATTGCTTTTTTGCAAGTTGCCAATCATTCTCGAGATTGCTCCAAAAGGGGTTGGGTCGTCTGGAATGGCTTCACCGGGGGCAAAACGTGTTCCAGAACCTCTGGCGGTTTCTGAGAAGGCTTTGATTAAACGGGTTTTACCTGTGCCAACATCACCTGTGATGGCATACACCCCATAAACAGGTTCGGGATCTTCTAAAAGCGGCATCAGCAAACCAATTTCGGCATCGCGCCCAATCAGTGGCGCAATTAAAAGCGCGTCGGCTCGAGCCACTTCGGTCGAAAGGTTAATTTCCATGGTTTGATTGGACAAACCAATTAAAAGGTCACGGACTGCTAAAGCACTTGGTGGGCGCTCGGCAGGATTTTTTTCCATCAGTTTTAAGACGATATGTTCAAGTGGCGCGGGGATACTCGGGTTAATGCTGCTTGGTCTGGGTGGCGGGGCTTGAATGTGCTGCATAATCACTTGGGCTAGTCCATCGCCCGTAAAAGGTGGTCTGCCCGTCAATGCCCAAAATAATACTGCGCCAAGCGCATATAAATCGGCACGGTAATCGAGTTGAGCGCCCCTGCACTGCTCAGGTGCCATGTACAAGACTGTGCCAACCACCGCGCCGGCTCGAGTCAGTGCAACCGTACCTTCCAAAGATTTTGCCAAACCAAAGTCCATCAGTTTCGCGTCGCCGTCAAGGGTTACACGGATATTATCTGGTTTTAAGTCGCGGTGAATAATACCCTGTCCATGCACCGCCGCCAGCGCGTTGCAAATGCCAATAAAGACTTGAATAATTCGGTCTATGGTCGGCTTTTCGGTTACAAACTGGGTTAAATCCGTGCCTCGGACGTATTCCATCACCAAGTACGGAATGCCTTCATCTTCGCCGTAACCAAGC
>JANNEE010000666.1:0-6834 GCA_031388325.1 Deinococcales bacterium | reverse complement strand
TTGTTTACCACAGGTTTTGCAACGGTAACGTTGTCTGCCATCTGGTGCGAAACCAAATTTGACGAGGTGTTCACTTTGGCAATGTGGACAGATTAAGGTAATAGTAATGGGCATGTGTCATTCTATAATAACCCACTACCGTATTTTGTACTTTGGTCGCACGATTATTCTTTTAGCACAACGAATTTAGACTTACTTCTAACTTCTGGTACCCGATAGGCGATGGGTAAGTGACACAACCCAAGACGGTGTACGCAAGAAGCTGGACATTATTAAACAGCAGCGCGATACTGGCACACTTGCTAATTCCGAGGGCATGACACTCGAGAAGTACGGGCGTTTCTGGCTCGAGAATAAACCAAAAGCAATCAGGGCGATCAGTTACCAGAGTTATCAATCAACACTCGAGAATCATTTGTACCCTGCTCTTGGACACATCAAACTTGAGAAACTGACAGCCGCTCATTTAGACTCCTTGTATAAAACCATGCTTTCTAAGCCACTGAGTACCCGCGTGGTGCGGTATGTTCACACTTTGGTGCATGGGATGCTGAAACAGGCTGTCAAATGGGGCAAGTTGCCGCGTAACGTCGCAGAAGCAGCCACCCCCCCAAGTCTGATTACCAAACAAATGAAGGTTTGGACACCCAAAGATGCTGTGCGCTTCCTCGAGTTTACGGCTTTAGATAGGTTACGCGCTGCTTGGTATTTAGCGCTTTTTGCGGGTTTAAGACGTGCTGAACTATTAGGGCTACGATGGCAGGATGTGAACCTCGAGACAGCAGAGTTAAGTGTCAATCAAGGTTTGGTCGAGGTCAAAACCAAAGGTAGTAAGTCACGCCTCGAGTTGTCAGCACCTAAGACATTGGCAAGCAGAAGAACCATATCTATATCAGCCGATACCGTAGGTGTTTTACAAGCACACCTCGAGCAGCAAAGTAAAGAACGTGAACAGTGTGGCGACCATTGGCAAGAAACAGGGCTTGTTTTTACCTCGAGTCTTGGCACACCTGTGAACCCTAGGAATCTAGCAAGGTCATATAAACGCTTAATCCGACTTGCCAAAGTACCAGATATTCGATTGCATGACTTGCGTCATACCAGTGCGAGTCTTGCTGTAGCTCGTGGTGATAGTCCCAAGGTCGTATCTGAACGTCTTGGACATACGAATGTAGCCTTTACGCTTAATACCTACGTTAAGACCTTTGCAAACCAACGCAGAGAAGCCGCTCTTGGTATAGCTGATTTGTTCCCTCGAGTAGAAGGTGTAGCCCCTAATTAAGCCCTGAGATTCTTGTTATTAACCCTCGAGTGTTGTTCTATGGATTTACTCACCGCAAATACTCGAGGATGTTGTACAATCTGGTACGAAATGGACGTTAAGGCACGTTACGGGTCATGAAGGGGTGAGAACCTATGTTAAAGAATCTAAATCAAAAAAGCTCAAATATGGCTTTGCTTTCAAAGCCGCCGCGTACCGCCGCCGAAGCCAAAGCCCAAGTTGAAGCATTGGTCAAACGTGACCGTAAAATGCTCGAGAGATTGGCAAAACTCTAAATGCCAAAACGCAAAGGTTATTCATTTCGTCACCGTGGGCAGAGTTTTCCCACGGTGGCTTTTGTTGATGTGGTTCATGACACTGTGCTTAAAGAATCAGGTGGAAGGGCAGGGGTACTTAAACCTGATTTACTCGAGAGTGCCGTAGAAAAACCTGTGGTCACTGTTGGCGGTGAGGATGCCTACCCAACACTATTTAGCAAGGTAGCCGCTATTGGGCATAGCATTGCACATGGTCATGTTTTCCAAGATGCCAATAAACGAACAGCCGTAGAGGTCATGCTCATAACCTTGGCTTGGAATGGGTATAAACGCCGCCCTAACCTGATAGCCCTCGAGACAACGATTCTTTTGGTAGCCGCAGGGTATTTGAATGCCGAAGGGTTACGCATGGCTTTGCTTCATATGTACGGACTTGACCCTGCAAGTACCAATTTGTAAATTCTCGAGGCTTGGTCAGGGCGTACAAGTAGTCCTAACCAATGCTTAAAAATCTCAGCTGTGGCACTCTTGTGGCGATTTACCCTAAAAACACTAAGGTATTTATCTGTAAATTAAAAAAGACCGTCTAGGACGGTCTTTTTGGTGGCTATGGTCGGACTTGAACCGACGACCCCACGATTATGAGTCGTGTGCTCTAACCAGCTGAGCTACATAGCCTTGCGCGTGCGACAACTGCCACTTGGTGCCGAGGGCGGGACTCGAACCCGCACGCCCGTAAAGACAACAGATTTTAAGTCTGGCGCGTCTACCATTCCGCCACCCCGGCAAATCAAGCGGTGTAGATAATACGCACTTCTAGCGTGTGTGTCAAATCTGCCTGTTTGATTTTGGGCAGCTTGGTGTGTAACACTCAAAGTGAATAGGGGAGAGGTGAGTCTTATGGGGTCTCCAAAACCAGTCTTTGGTACGGTTGTGATTGCTGGTGTGGGCTTGATTGGTGGTTCGGTGGCACTGGGTTTGCGCGAGCGTTTTCTGGCTTCTGAGATTATTGGTTTTGATCTCGAGCCAAGTGTTTTGTCCGAAGCCCTTGGCATGGGTGTGATTGACCGTGCCGAACTGAGTTTGGGGGCGTGGCTCGAGTCGGCGGATTTGGTGATTTTGGCTGTGCCTGTTCGGGTCTTGCCTGCACTAGCCGAGGATTTAGCGCGTTTTGTGGGACCCAAAACGGTTTTTACCGATGTCGGGAGTGTCAAAGGGGCGCTACTCGAGGGCTTGGCGAGTTTACCGCTTGAGTTCAGGCAGCGTTTTGTGGCGGGTCATCCGATGGCGGGTTCAGAAAAGGGCGGGGTGCGTCATGCTTCGGCAGCCCTTTTGCAAAATGCCATTTGGGTGCTAACGCCGAGTTTTGAAAACAGTACGGGTGCCATCGAACGGGTGCGATTATTGGTTGGGGCGCTTGGGGCAAAGTCGGTGGTTCTTGACTCGAGGGCGCATGATCGTCTGGTGGCAATGGTTTCGCACTTACCATATTTATCGGCGTTGGCATTGACCCGTCTTGTGGCTCGGCATGAGGATCGGGACGGCTTAGCGCTTTTGGCGGCAGGCGGATTTCGGGATTTAACGCGGGTAGCCTCCGGAGACCCAACCATGAGCCGTGACATGGTGGTCGAGAACAGAACGGCTTTGCGTGAAGCCTTATCGCGTTACCGTGCCGAACTTGAGTCTTTAGAAGCGATGCTGTTTGCTCCCGAAATGCTTTTAGAGGCAGCCCTCGAGGGGAAGCGCACCCGCGATAGTTTACCAGTCGTGAAGCGTTCGTTATTGCCTATTTTATACGATGTAGTCGTGGCTTTGGCAGATAAACCTGGTGAGTTTGCAAAGGTTGCAACCCTGATGGGGGGTGCAAATTTGAACATCAAGGATGTAGAAGTATTAACCAATCGTGAGCAGGGGGGTTCGATGCGGCTTGGGTTTGCGTCGCTCGATGAGGCGCAAGCGGCTCGAACGGTGCTTGAAGAGGCTGGTTTTGTGGCAAGGGCACGAAGTTAGTGTGTTTTTTGTAAGAAGTCTGTCAGATGTTGCCAATTACGATGTCGAGGTTGAATCAGTCGGTACACCTGTGATAGTTTTGTGGCTAAAGGAAGCTTGTTTTCATATCAGTGTGGGATTTTTCACAACATAAAGGGTAAATATGCCAGCACCACCCGAGTATTCTATAAAACAAAAAGTCCACCCGCCACCATGCGGGATTTTTGGTTTTCCTATTTTTCTAGCCCAATTGTTAGGGTTTTGTAGTAAGCGGCTACGGTCAGACAGAAAAAACCATCAACTCGAGAAAGGAAAAGAAGTTTTACTTAGATGCTCGAGTCAAGGTCAGGTTTTGGGAGGAACTTCTAATGAACAAAAGTTGCGGGGATTACATGGGGGAGCAATGAGTACGGAAATCGCTTTTTTGAATCGGGCGTTTCGCGCCCTCGTGGCTTTTGTGGCTTTTGGAATTACTGGTGTGGTGGTTGCACAAGTCTGTGGTGTGCCTGGCATAGATGGAACAACTTTCAATGGCAATACCTACTTCCCCGGTGTCAGTGCTTCAGCCCCTGCCACAGCCAATCCGGTTGTTCAAATCGGAACTGCTAGAACCATTCCTGGCGGTTTTAGTGGTTCAACTACGGGTTTTAATGTTGGTGACTTGGCTTTTATTTTTCAAGTTCAAGATGCAACGATTAATAATGTCAATAACAATACGTATGGTGCAAACATTGGTGACGGAACTTCACCAGATTCACAAGCCACTCTTCCAACAGGGGCTGGCGGTTTTAATGGTAATGGTGCGACTGGATTACGTAACACTGGCAAATACGAATTTGCGGTGGTTGCGGCGGTTGCGGCTGGACAAATTACTTTACGTGACCCACTCAATTTTCAGTACAGCAATGCGGCTGCGGATGCAACCAATACCCGTCGTAAGTTTCAAGTGATTCGTGTACCGCAAAACTCAGCCTTAACTTTGGCAGGTACATTGAATGTGATTCCTTGGGACGGTGCAACGGGTGGCATCATTGTTTTTGATGTGGCTGGTGCTTTAACCTTAAATAATGCAACCATTGAAGCCTCGGCGGCTGGTTTTCGTGGTGGTGGTGGTCAGCTTGGTGGTAATTCAGTACCGCCGACCAGTGTGGCTTATATCACAGCAGCGACGGATGCCACCGATGCTCGAGGTGGACGTAAGGGTGAGGGTATTGCGGGTACACCAGACTTGGTTCGTGGGGCAACTGTAGCTAATGTTACGATCACGGCTAACAACCGAACTCAAACTTATCCTGGAGCTGGGGCAAATGGTGTTTACAATGGTGTGGCTTCTGGCTTGACGGGTGGCGACCTTGGGTATCCTGGTGGTCAGACCCGTTCGCGTGGTGCGCCGGGTAATGCGGGTGGTGGTGCTACAGCCCACAACTCTGGTGGCGGTGGTGGTTCCAACCTTGGTGTTGGTGGTTCTGGAGCGCATAGTTTTGGTTTTTACCAAGCAACAAACCTTGGAACAGGAGCGCCAAACTTTTGTATTGATGAAACGGCTACTTCATTGCCTGCTACTGCATGGTTTTCTTGTACGGGTGACCGCTCACGCTTTGTGGGTGGACGCAATGGTGCAGGTCTGGCTTTAGCTGAATTTGAGAACAGCAATAACCGCTTAATTCTTGGCGGTGGTGGTGGCTCGGGTGACGCAAACAATGCTGTTGATAACGGAACTGTTGCTCAAATCAGTGGTGGCAATGGCGGCGGTGTTATCTTTATTCGTGCCAATACCATTGCTCGTCAAGGTGGCACAGGTACACTGACAATTAATACCAATGGTCAAGCTGGTCTAAGCGGTGGACGCGATGGTGCTGGTGCTGGTGGTGCTGGTGGTACGGTGGCAATTTTTTCTACTACCCTCAACTTAGCTGGCGTTACTGTTAATGCCAATGGTGGTCTTGGTGGCGAGACTGGTGTGCCACTTCGTAACGCAGAAACCCAAGGCAATGGTGGTGGTGGCGGTGGTGGTGCGGTTCTTGTTCCCTTGGGAACAACCGGTGTAACCATTAGTGTTACTGGTGGATTGCCAGGACGCAACTTCCAAAATACGGCTGGGACAACAATTGTATCTAACTCGATGGGGGCAACAGCTGGTGGTGGCGGACAAGGAAATGTGCAATTTAATAATAATCAGGTGGTTGGACCTAGTAGTTGTGTTCCAAATTTGACGGTAAGTAAAAACAGTTTACCTAATCTCACAGGCGGTAACAGCTTTGCTGCTGGAACAACCACAGTTCAGTACCGAGTTGTGATTGCCAACGGAGCAGGGCGGGCTACTGCTACTGGGGTTAATTTGGTAGATGATTTACCAGCCCCGTTTACTTTTGCAGGTGGTAACGCAACGGTTGTCTATGCTGGTGGAGCAACCAAAGGTGATGGTAGTACAGGTGCAACCATTGCTGGTGCTGGAACAGACCCCGTCACATTTGGAGTCACTGGTGCAGCCAGTGCCAATAATTTTACTATTCCTGGTGGTGGCAGTGTCACTTTAACTTTCACCGTAAATGTTAATGGTGCAATCGCAGCCACATATCAAAATCCTGCGACTGCTAATTTTAATGATTTGGCGAATGGAGGGACTGGCAGTGCAAGCTATGCTTCAGGCTCGAGCTTCAACGATGATGTGACCATCTTGGTAGCGCCAACCCTGACCAAAGCCTTTTTACCGACGCACATCGGTTCAGGACAGGTCTCAACGCTGACGATCACCCTAGGAAATAGCAACGCTGGCACAATCACGCTCACCCAAGCCTTGGTGGATAACTTACCTGCCAATGTGAATATCGCTGCACCTTCTGGACTTAGCACCACTTGTGGAGGCGTTCCAACCACCACAGCCACCAGTGTCACCTTACCAAACGCGAGTACCATCCCCAACGGTGGTTGTACCATCACCGTCAATGTGACCTCGAGTACCCTAGGCGTATTCACCAATAGCATTCCTGCTGGAACACTGATTAATGGCTTAAACACCACTGCGGGGGCTGCGCCATCTGCCTCTGCACCGCTTGTGGTTCTCGAGCCAACGAAACGAGTAAAAATCTTAACCGACACAGATACCAGCACCACGCCAAGTATCGGCGATGTGATTCAATACGAATTGATTTATGCCCTGCCTGCTGGCGCACCAAATATCACGAATTTCCAAATTTTCGATATTCTACCTAGCCAAGTCAATCCTGTTCCCGCGACTGGAGCAAATGTGACCGTGACTGTAGGCGTAGGTTCGACTGCGGTCGAAAATACACTCTACACAGGAGT
>JANNEE010000664.1:0-2549 GCA_031388325.1 Deinococcales bacterium | reverse complement strand
CCCACCGAAAGCTGTATTTTTCTAGGAATTTCTGGGCTGATGTTGTGGCTCGAGAAGTGGCTGCGAATTTCCTCGAGTAAAATTAAGGCACTCTCGGCGGTGGTGTCTGGAATGGCAGCCGCGTATTCGTCGCCGCCGATTCGTCCGATAATCGCATTTTCTGGGAGGCTGCCACTTAGGGTGCGCTCGAGGCTGCGGAGTACAATGTCCCCAGCCGCATGACCGAGGCTGTCGTTGATTTCTTTGAAATGGTCGAGGTCTATCAGGGCAATCGCAATAGCGCTGCTCTCGAGTTGACTCAAGGCTTGTTCAAAGTCGTGGCGGTTAAGGACGGGTAAGTAATTCATATGCACTCCTGTTGTAAGATTATAAACATATATATATCATACATAATATATATATGTCAAACATATCGTGTTCTAGCCCTTGCAAGTCTTGTCACGTCTCGAGTAACATGAGCCTACATGGAAGCCCATCATTATCTCCAAGCCCTCGGACTGACCGAATACGAAGCTCGAGCCTACACTGCACTGCTTTCGCTTGGACGCGCCCAACCTGCCAAAATTGCGCGGCACAGCCACATTCCGCGCCCGAAAGTCTACGAAACTTTAGAGCGCCTCGAAGCCCGAGGATTGGCTACCCGCACCCAAGTCTCGCCGCTCGAGTACGCACCGTTATCCGCCCGTGAATACATCAACCGCGCCGACCGCGAATTCAAAGGCAGACTCGAAGGACTCGAGCGCAGCCTGGCAAGGCTTGCTCCAGAACCCGCTCCAGAAGCGGTGTACCCCTTGCGTGGCGAAGCCGCTACGCTTGCACTGGTCGAGGATATAGTGCTGAATTCAAGTAAGACTTTGCATATCGCGGGAGAACCCGAATTGGTGGCTCGGCTTGCCTCAAAAACTGCTCGAGCCGTTGCAGTTCACACCTCGAGTTTAGAAAATATGCCAGCCATCGCCGCCGACGGACAACGCCCGCTTTTGGTGGCAAGGGACGGCGAAGCGGTAGTAATTGCCCATTTGACCGAAGATGCGACTCAAGTTCATGGGGTGCATTCGCACAACCCTGTGATTGTGCGCTTGGTTGAAGGGTACATTGAACTGGCTGGACAAATTAAAGACAAGAAAAAGAAATAAAATCCCATTTTTGACTCACCCTAAGAAGTTAAAATGTCGGCTATGGGTATTTTAACAATTCTTTGTGGCGTTTTGATGTTAGCCATTGGCGCAGGTAGCATGATTCAAAAAAAGAGTCTTCTACCAGAAATTAAACCAAGCGAAGCCGCGCTTGCCACGATTCCAATGGGTTTAGTGATTTTAGTAATTGGGATTATTATTCAGACCAAAAGCTAATCTTTAAGCCTCTTATTTCTCGTAAATGCAGTATTCCGAACTTTCCAAAAACAATTTTGTCCAAGTTTTTTGACCAACCACACCATCTTGGGTCAATTTATTGCGGAGTTGAAAGTACCGTACTGCACCATCGGTTTTCTTGCCAAAAATACCATCGGCTTTGCCAACTTCTTTACAATTAAAATACAGTAAGCGCTGTTGGGCAGCTTTGACATCTGCGCCAGTCATGGCTGGGGTTTTGAGAAATAAATTCCGCGTAAATTTTGGTGCGCTTTGAGCCAACACGAGGCTCGAGATAAATAGCACAGCACCGAGCAAAAAGAATTTTTTCATGGCTCTGAGAATATCATACGGACTCGAGTTTGTAATACAATACAGGCTCATGAAACATATTCTAGCCCTTGACCAAGGCACAACTTCGTCTCGAGCCATCGTCTTTAGTGAAGATGGTCGGATTGTCAGCCGTTCACAAAAAGAACTGCATCAAATTTATCCGCAACCCAGTTGGGTTGAACACGATGCCAACGAAATTCTTAGCACCCAATTGCAAACTGCTCGGGAAGCCTTGTCGGGTGTGCTGGGCGAGGTTGTGGCGCTCGGTATCACCAATCAGCGTGAAACCACGGTGCTTTGGGAACGCGCTACGGGTAAACCAATCCATAATGCGATTGTTTGGCAAGACCGCCGCACTGCCTCGTATTGCGACGAACTTAAAGCACTTGGTCTCGAGCCAAAATTCAAACAAAAAACGGGTTTGCTGCTTGACCCATATTTTAGTGGTACAAAATTGCGCTGGCTACTCGAGAATTTGCCAGATGCTCGAGAACGTGCCGAAGCTGGAGAACTGGCATTTGGCACGGTGGATAGTTGGCTGATTTACAACTTAACTGGTTTTGAAGTTCATGCCACCGATGTCAGCAACGCCGCACGTACTTTGTTGTTTAACATCCAGACCCTCGAGTGGGATTCAGAAATCCTCGAGTTAATGAATATCCCACGGGCGGTGCTGCCCGAAGTCCGAGCCTCGAGCGCCAGTTACGGAATTGCCAAAGCGCTGAGTAACTTACCGATTACAGGTGTGGCTGGCGATCAACATGCGGCGTTGTTCGGACAAGCCTGTTTGGATACTGGCATGGCAAAAAATACCTATGGCACAGGTTGCTTTATGCTCTTAAACACGGGTTCAAAACTGGTCTC
>JANNEE010000661.1:0-6672 GCA_031388325.1 Deinococcales bacterium | reverse complement strand
TTTTTGCAGTAAGATACTTTTATGATGCCTAAATTTTGGACTACAATAATTTCTAAGCCCATACCCCGAAACAAAAAAGGAGGTCTTATGCACATCCCCGCGCTTCTCGCTATCGCCCTGACCGCTTGCCCCCAAGCACCCGTCCAAGAACAACAAATCAATGCTCGAGGCATGACAACACCAAAAGATATTATGCTGCACGGGATTATTGCTGGAAGTTCATTCCAGAGTAACCAAGGCTTTACCCTGCAAAACGGCTCGAGTATCCACGCCAACACTGGTTTGGTTTTGAACTCGAGGAACATTGTTCTAAATGGCGGTCAAGTCTCGAGTACCAATACTGCAAGTTGCTCAGATAATTCTGGACAAGGTTTTTGCTTAAATGGAAAACCGAAGTTTGTCAGTCCAATTATTACTGTCCCGAAACCAGATATTGTAGCCTTAAAAGCCAAGTACACCGCCGTACCAATTGTGACCATCCAAGGCACGCTAAACCTAAACTCGAGCAGTGAGATTACCTCGAGATTCGATAATAAAATTGTGCTGGTCAAAGGAAGCGTCAACCTAAACGCCATTGCCACGATTAAAAATGCGGTACTGATAATTGAAGAAACCCTGAAAAGCAATAAAGGCATCACACTCGAGAATAGCCGAATTATTTCTAAAGGCGCTCAGTTTAACCAAAGTACAGTGCTTAATAACTCGAGACTTATTACTGATGAAGACTTGAGCTTTAATGGGAAAATTGAGAATACGGGGATTAGCAGTGTGGTCTCGAGTAAGAACTTAACCACGAATCAAGGGGTGACAAGTACAAGTGGTGAATTAGCTGTTATTGCCAATCAGAACATAGTTGTGAACCAAAGCTCGAGTGGCAAAATGGCACTTTGGGCTGGTGGGAATGTGACTTTGAATCAAGGCGGTAGTCTCGAGGGCAGTGTTGTGGCTGGTGGGCGAGTGGTGCTGAATCAAGGGGTGACACTTACAAAAGTCTTACAGCACTTAAATGGGGACGTACTTGGTGGTGGCGGTTTTGAGAATATTCCAGAAACCCTGACATTGACTGATGGGGGAATTATTCGTTTCCAAAATGGTATTGTCATTCAAGCACCCCTTGGTTCATTGCGTAGCCCCGCAAATATAACTGTTACTCAAGTACCAGAGTCTGTATTGCCTTTGCCATTGCCCAATTACTACACGCGGATTGGACATTTTTACAAGATTCAGGCAGACAGGGATTTCCCTGCTCGAGGTAGAAATGGTTTTTTGGTTTCGTATCCAGTGTTTCCAAATGTTGACCCCGCCACAGGTTTAATCGCTGACTTGTATATGTTGGCAGATGGTTTACTCCCCGACCAAACTAGAGATTTGTGGTTTGGAGGAGGTAGGTCTGCCGTTTTTGAAAATAAAGTTACACAAGAAATGTCTGCTTTTTTTAATACAGTCAATAGTTACTCGACCGTAGTCATCAATACTTCTTCTCCAAGACCTCAGATAACAGCAAGTAACTCGCGAATAAATGCGGCTTCAATAAGAATTGAAGTTGTATGTGAACGTCTTGTTGGATTCTTCTGTCCTTTAGATTGGTACGAAGAATACCTCTATGATGTCCTCAGAAATATGCTGTCTTTTGATAACATTATGAATTTTTCGGATGATGAATTTCCGCCCTTAAAAGAAGTTGTTCTGGAATCAACACGTTCAGCAAAATGTGTCGGTGGCGCAGGGGAGTATTTCCCACGAATTGACACTTTGCTTTTGTGTTTAGATGATGCTGGTAGGTCTTATTCCCAAACAGTAAGACACGAGGTTTTTCATGCTGTGCAAGATGGTTTGTTCACTTCAAATGATATTATTTTTAGAAGCACATGGTCAAATTCTTGGATTATAGAAGGTACGGCAACAGCCTCAGAACTTTCATTTTCCGAAATGAATATCCAAGGAAACCTCGACGCTTTTAACATAGCTAATCCCCTAGATATCTTACCTTTTCCTGATCCAGCAGACCGCTACAGGACACAGGACTTTTGGGTTTATGTTGGTAGAAAACTAAACAAAAACCTAGAATACTTAAAAAATATTTTCAGATTTCAACACGGTCTTTTGTCAGATGGAAAAGACTTTTACCTTAAAACTCTAAGAGGTATTGATCAAGCGCTAATTTCAGAAGGATACCAAGGTGGCTTAAAAAAAGCTTATCAAAATTGGATACAAAACCGAGCAATAGAGCGTAAAATTCCGCTTCGTATCGGTGATTTGATTTCAAATGTTCCACAGTATTGTATTCCATTAGATTCCCTTACAAACCAAGCAGGTGTTGTTGGACTTAACTTAAGAGCGCCAGAGTCATTCCCAAGTGTAAAAAATGCAGCTTCAAACAATTTATCTACCCAAAGCACACATATAAAATTTACTTCCCTTGGTTCAAGGACACCATTGGGTCAAGTCCGAATTGTTGCCCGCTCGAGTAAATCCCATGTTAAATTTGTTTTTTATGAACGTAAAAGAGGAGATGCACCGAATCAAGATTGCTTTGATAAAGTAGAGTCATCTGCTCCTTTGGTTACTAATCCTGCATCTCCAGATAAGAATTTTTATGTATTTAGCCAAGCTTATAATGTTACAGAAAAATCGGAATTCATTATTTTAGCTGTTAATCCTGATTTCACAGAAACTTCAGATGTTCAGTTTCGGGTCGAAGCCGTCATACCTGTTTTGACGGTTACAAACCCTATCACGCTAACTGGCAACGTCGGGGATACTCTCGAGCAAAACCTGACCATTTCCAACACTGGCGACCTTGACTCTACCCTCGAGTACAAGCAGTATTTCCTAAGTTCTAATGAAATCACTTTACCCCCTAGAACCCCAGCACCTACCCCACTTGCGGGTGCTGCTGCTCGAGTACAAAATGCTCCGACCATCTTGCCTTACCCCGACGAAGGCGAACTAACCCCAGTGGGAGGGAATTTCCTAAGTCCACTGTCCTCGAGTCCAGATGATAAGAAATTAGTGGTGACTGAATCTGAACCCACGCCATCAGCGATGATACCAGTTGAGTATAAATGCAATACAACTGGTACTTTTGATGCTCTAATCAATGTTGTCTATAAAACTGGTGCAACCGATGATAATGGGGTAGAAATTCAAGAAAAAGCAGTGGTCTATGTACAAGTAAAATGTCTAAACCCGAGTACCCCTGATGGGAATGACAATGGCAGTGGAGGGAGTGGCGGCGAGCCTTGGCTGAGTTTATACGATGGTGATTTTATTGGATTTCATGCCGTCGGAGAATTCACCCTTAGTAAAAATGTAAATAGTGGCTTAAATGTTCAAGTCCGCTATGTCACTGGAACTACTGGTGAAATTGCTGATCTAAGCCGACTTCCAGAAGTATCTTTTAATGGGGCAATTGCCATGCAAGTAGGGTCTGATCGAATTGGAGTTTATGCTAGGCAAGGCTATAGTTGTATCACTGAATTTAGTGAGCAAATATGTGAACGCCAAGCTGAAGTACGGATCAATGGTCAGGTGATAGCACCTCCTCGCGGGAATACTTATGATTATGCACAGGTACTCCCCGACGGTGGTGTACTCAGTTGGTACAAGTATTATGTAAGCATTATCTCACCGAACCGAGATGAAATTGTAATTGTTCGCTTATTTGGCAATCATGTTGGTTCTGTGCAAATTCGTGTTCCAGAAGCTCAGAAAGGTCAGTACCGTGGTTTGTTGGGCAATTTTGATGGTAACACAAGTAACGATTATGTGTCCCAAAGTGGTGCGGAGTTCGTTGCACCACTAAGTCCAGACCAGTTGTACCTCGAATGGGGTGAAAGTTGGCGGATTACCCAAAGCGAATCATTATTTGATTACGAAACTGGGCAATCAACGGCTTCATTTACAGACCGTTCTTTTCCTCGAGCCTTGATTCAACTCGAGAATTTATCACCTGCGGCAAAAACCCTAGGTGAAACCGCCTGTAGAACAGCAAATATTATTGACCCTCGAGCTTTTAAGGCTTGTGTCTTGGATGTTGGATTGACGGGTAATACTGGTTGGGCAAGTGTAGCCAAGGATTTAGACCCTGGTTCTAAACGCTTGTTGGTTGCCCCATTAAAAACCACAGTCGTTACAGGTGAACGGGTCAGACTAAATGCGGATGTTTTTGGTCTGACTTCGACCAATGTTGTTTGGAGTGCCACAGCAGGACAGATTGTTCCGATGTCTGGTTTTGCAAATCAAAGTCAGGTGGAATTTATTGCCCCAATGCAAAGTGGTTTGTATACAATTGCTGTTCGTAGTGCCGAAGACTCGAGTTTAACGGGTTCAATTGCCGTGCAAGTCAATCAGGTTGTAGCACCGACCATTCAGCGTTTGGCAGTGGGTAGGAATTTTAATGTTTTGGTCAATTCTAATGGAACTGTCAGCACTTGGGGTTTAGAAATGACCAATTATTCAAATACGCGGAATTGTTCAACTCGAGCTAATCCCTTTGTGATTGGAGTTACCAATGTGCAGTCTGTTGCGGTTGGCGATAATTATGCTGTAGCAGTTTTGCAAAATGGGAATTTAATGACTTGGGGTACATTGGCGTATGCAACCCCTGAGAGCGATAACACTTATAAATCACCAGTTGTATTTTCTGAATCACCAGATTGGGTTGCAGTGGATGCTTTTAAGAATGTTGGGCAGAGCAGCTCTGTTATTTCCTTAAAACGTGATGGTACAGCTTGGGTCTGGTTGCGGGTCTATCTTGGTTTTTATGATTATATTCTGAAGCCTTTTTTGATTCAAGGTGTTTCAGATGTGGTTGGTTTAAGTAATAATTTACTCCTTAAACGCGATGGCACTGTCTGGGCAATCACGATTTCTGGGAATACGGAAACAGCGTACTTTGTAAAAGCAAATCAGGTCAGTGGTTTAACCAATGTCGTCCAGATTAGCTCGAGTCAAGCTGGGACTTCTGGACATGCTTTGGCTTTGAAGTCCGATGGCTCAATTTGGGCATTTGGTGATAATCTATTTGGACAATTGGGTTTAGGTTCTACTACACAATTTGAAACTACTCCGCAACGTGTTCTTGGGCTTCCTGGTGTGACTCAAATTCGGACTTCTAGCTTTAATTCTTATGTTTTAACATCTGATGGTGGGGTATGGGCTTGGGGGTTCAATGCCTATAATTTTCCATTGAATGGCACAACTGCTGTTTTTGCACCAAGTAGAATTTCTGGAGTATCGAATATCTTGGATATTCAAAGTTCTATTTCGCATTTAATATTGGTGCAATCGGATGGTTCTTTGCTTGGTTGGGGTGATAATTATTATCAGCAAATAAAGTGTGCAAATGAAGCATTTATTCGCTTACCTACACTTATTCTTGGAATAACTTGGTGAGATCATGATTTCAGTATTTTCTCGAGTTTTGTCTCACATTCAAATCTGACATTCTAGTGTATCCTATCTAACATGTTTAAGCCTAATTGGTTGATTGCCACTGCCGTTCTTTTAAGTGGCGCACTGGCTGCCCGTACCCTAAGCCCTCAGAACACCTTGGTCAGTGAAACCCGTACCAAAGGACATCATGCGGCGGCTCGAGTTGATTTACAAAGCACATTACCCCCGCTTTTATCCTATGTGCCGACCTATTACAAAGATGTCCAAGCAATCCTTGATAAAAACTGCCTTGGTTGCCACATCGAAGGTGGTATCGCCCCGTTTAGTCTCGAGAAACCCGCCGATGCCGTGCGTTATGCTCGAGCCTCGCAATTTGCGGTGCAGAAAAAAATTATGCCGCCTTGGCAGCCAAGTAACAACAGCCCTAAATTTGTTGGAGAAACCAAACTCACCGATAATGAAGTGGCAATTATTGCCAACTGGGCTTGGGCTGGAGCGCCACTAGGCAAAACAAGTGATGCCAAACCACGGGTACTGCCGACCACACGCATCCAAAATGCTGATTTAACCATGGACATTGGTAAGCCATTCACTCCAAACCCAGCCTATTCCGACGAGTACCGTTGCTTTATCGTAGACCCCAAACAAGATTCTGAGCGTTTTATCACTGGCTACGACATCGTACCGGGCAATAAGAAAATGGTTCATCATGTGATTATTTTTACGGTCGAACCACAGATGGTCTCTGAAATCCGTAAACTCGAGAACACCGCCGATGGACGCGGCGGTTACGAATGCTTTGGCGGACCCGGTGTTCCAATCCGCATTGGTGGCGGTACTGGCAGCATGGGCTTTAGCATCATGGGCAACTGGGTTCCTGGTTCGACAGGTGGTGTTACCTACCCAAGCGGTACTGGTGTCAGCTTGAAGCCCGGCACGGTCTTGGTACTACAAGTCCATTACAACCAGACCACCGACCAAGGCTCAGACCGCACAGTCGCCAAACTGAACTTGGCACCAAAAAACGCTAAAGTCACAGCTTTACGCACCAGTTTATTTTTATCACCCGTCGAAATTGCTTGTCCAACTGGAATCTCGAGTGACCCAAACAACGCTTGCTCGAGAGACGCAGCCTACAAAGCCGTAGAACAGTACCAAGAACCCACGCTGACCAATGCGCTTAAAGGCGGATTATTACTGACCTACTGCCAAAAACAACCCAAGCACGAAAATGGCATCAGCACCACCCAATGCGACTTTGCGGTCAGTGCTGAC
>JANNEE010000643.1:0-2511 GCA_031388325.1 Deinococcales bacterium | reverse complement strand
CGAAGCCGGTTTCATTGGGATACTGGCGAGTTTGGGGCGCACTGGTTCTTCTGGTTCTTCTCGAGCGGCACGAATCGGTAGTTCTTCTCGAGCAGCAGGGCGAATGGCTGGGGCAGGAATTTCGGGGCGAGCTTGGGGTTTATCTACCACTCGGGTCTCGAGTAAACCGTTGGACTCATCAAATTCTGGGGCAAATTGTGTGCCGTAGCCAAGCATTCCAAGGGCGCGTCCAATGCTGCCAGTCTCGGCTTTCTCGAGGTAATCTGGAAAATGGGTTTTGTCTTCGCGTTTGGTGGCAGAAGCGGTTTTGATGGCGCTGCCAGTATCGTCTAAAACAGTTACAGTGGCTTGGACAATCGCATAGGTGTCCTCGAGTTTGAGGATTTGGCTCTGAATCGTGTAACGCGGGGCTTCTTCGTTTAGCCAGATTAAACGAGCAGCCACAGGCAAATAATCCTTGCCTTTAAGGTTCATTAAGTGTTGACGTGGGTCAAAGGACATAAACGTATTATATTCTGTTTGAAGCAGAATTTCTACTGCCCTGGCTCGAGTGGTTTGCTCAGGGCATCAGATGGTACAACCAAGCCCTCGACGTACTCGAGCAGTCCACGGGCAATCCCATAAGAAATACGGTCAAGATAATTGGAATTCTTAAATTGGGCAGCTTCGATTGGGTGAGTCACAAAGCCCATTTCCACTAGAATAGCAGGGCATTCGGCGTTTCTAATCACATAATAATCGCCGACCTGTACCCCTCGGTTGAGGGCGCTGGTTGCGCCGAGCATCTGCGCTAAAACCCCTGCGGCAAGACCTCGAGAGGCTTCGCTGCGATTGGTCGGTGGCAATAACAACGGTGTTGAAGTATCTGGCAGAGGATTACTGACTGGCTCAAAGGCTTGCCATGTGCCAAAGCCGTTGCTGTTGGGTGTAATTGGCGTTTCGGGGGTGCTAGGAACAAGAGCAATGTTGGTTTGGGCAGCAATCGGTTCAGACTCAGGGGCTTGGGGCAGTGCAGAAATATTTTCGACTTGAGGCTCAGCCGCCGCCGAAACCAACCACGGTTTTTGGCGTTGGGAATCAAAATAATAGACTTCCATACCAAAAGTGGTGTTCCATAAGTTGCGCTCACGGGCATTGGCATGAATCGAGACAAAGGCGGTTTTACCCTTAGACATTTCAGTCCTGGCATTCAAATCGCTTCTTTTGTTGCTCGAGAAAACCCGATTATCGGTGCGGGTCATTTCAATGCCAATTCCGCTCCCTTCGAGCCATTTTTTTACCCGAAATGCCACCTCTAAATTGAGGTTTGATTCAAGTAAACCGTTTCCTAAAGCCCCGGGGTCGTTGCCACCATGTCCGGGGTCAAGCACAATCCTAAAATTCTGCCCCTTAGCTTTTTGTAATTTTAAGGCAGCCATAGCCGGTAGTGGCGAAATATCTGAATATGCCCCACTGAAATCCAGCACTAGACGAAAACCCGTTTTACCGGCGCTTGGCTCTAAACGCTGCACCCGAAAACCGCGCCGACTCGAGACTCCTTGTGGGGTGACAATCATCGCAATCACATCACCGCCAGAATTAGCAAGACTGTAGGCACGAACCTCGGGTTTATTGACACTGACTGTCGCAGCAGAAACATTATTGCTAGACAACGTGACTTTTAGAATTGTGCCAAGCGCTTCGAACCGAAAAAGCCCATCTGTTGGGACATCAAAAACCAGCCTTGTATACCCCGCATAACTTACCACTCGAGGTTTCTCGAGGGTTGCCGCCAGAGTCGTGTTGAAATTGAACGCCACGCCAATCAAAACCAAACAAAAAAAGCGCCACATGCTATACAGTAACGTTTATTTTTTTGTTTGGATGAGACCGATTTCACAGTCTCACATGAGAAAAGTCTTAACCGCGCAAGAACCCGCCGAGTTCGCCATCTTCAAGCGGTGGTAAATCCTCTAAAGAAGGCAGCCCAAACTCGAGCAAGAATTTCTCGGTGGTGGCGTAGAGCATTGGTCTGCCAATCACTTCTTTGCGTCCAATGACTTTGACCAATTCGCGTTCTTGGAGGGTTTCTAAGGTGCTGGCTGCCCCTGCGCCACGCATCAGTTCTATTTCGCCACGGGTAATCGGTTGCTTGTAGGCGACAATTGCCAAGGTCTCGAGGGCTGCACTTGAAAGGGTTGGTAATGGCGGCGGCGAAAGTAACGGCTCAAGGGCTGGCACAACATCCCGAGCCACAATCAAACGGTAGCCACCCGCCACAGCTTCGATGTCAAAGCCAAGAGCAGCTTCCCGAAAGCGTTTTCGGAGCATTTCGATTAAGCGATGTGCTGATTCGGTCGGTAAACACAGCAAATGCCAAATTTCATTGGGTTTGACGGGTTGCTCTTCGAGGCATAGCCACAGGTCGAAGAGATCCCGGCTCTTCTTTCGCTGATATAAAGCTCGCAATTTCGTCCCAAGCAATTCATCGAGGGCGTAGGTGGTTACATCTGCCTTTCCTGTAAACCAAGG
>JANNEE010000621.1:0-11037 GCA_031388325.1 Deinococcales bacterium | reverse complement strand
GAACTTTGGTTTAATTGGCGCGGCTTTTGGACTTGGCTTTATTGCCGGTCCTGCTTTGGGTGGGGTGCTGGGCGATGTCGGTTTACGTGTGCCTTTTTTTGTGGCGGCTGGTTTAACCCTAATTAACTGGTTGTACGGTTTTTTTATTTTGCCAGAATCTCTGGGGCTAGAAAATCGCCGCAATTTTTCGTGGTCTCGAGCCAACCCAATCGGTTCTTTAACATCGCTAACCAAATACCCTGTGGTACTGACCCTGACTGCCAGTATTGTCTTGTCCTACCTTGCCCAAAATGCCTTGCAGACGACTTGGGTTTTGTACACCAACTATAAATTTAATTGGACTCCGACCGATGTTGGTATTTCTTTAGCGGTGGTTGGCTTAACCGCCGCAATTATGCAGGGTGGTTTGATACGGGTTTTACTGCCCTATTTTGGCGAAAAGAACGCTATTTTAATTGGTCAGGTTTCGTCGGTGATTAGTTTTACGCTTTATGGACTAGCCAACCAAGGTTGGATGATGTACGCGATCATTGCCGCAGGTGCGATTGGCGGAATCGCAGGTCCAGCCTTACAAAGCATCATCTCGAGGGGTGTACCCGCCAACGAACAAGGCTCTTTACAGGGCAGTCTTGCCAGTCTTGCTAGTTTATCTGGGGTGGTTGGACCACTTTTAGCCAACACTGCTTTTGGCTACTTTATTTCCGAGGCAGCCCCGATAAAAATTCCAGGAATCGCTTTTTTTATGGCAGCCGTTCTTTCGGCTATTTCCTTGGTACTGATTTTACGGGCTTTCCAAACTCCTGCTTTCAAAGCCAGCCAAACCGAACAGGCTTACTCCTCAAATTCGGCTTCTGGTTGACTGAAAAGTAATTTCAAACGGCGCTTCTCGAGAAAAGTTTCTAAAATTAAGACTGCACTTTGCGCGTCGGTTAAGCCTTTCTCGAGTCGGTCGCGTTTATTGCTAATCACCAGCAACTGACTGTTGGCTAGTTTGGTGCTAAAGCGCTCATCTTGTAAGGCAATCCGGATACCTGCGCGTTCAAGGTCTTTGGCAAATGCCCGAACACGTTGCGTTTGCCCCGAGTACGCCCCATCGGTACGAAGTGGTAAACCTACCACCACCAGACTGGCGTTTTCTTGCTCCATAAAGTTGCGAACTGCCGCAATATCGGTACTTAATTTAAGGCGTTTGACATAGCCTCGAGGGAAGGCAAACCTGCCTGTTACATCAGAGACCGCAAAACCAATTCGGGCAATTCCAACATCAAGGGCAATGGCTGGGAGGTCTTGGGTATCGGTGGTCATTTTTAGCAGCATACCGTGCTATGTCTGGTTAGGCATACCGTTGTCGTATCACCATGTCACGCTTTGGTAAGGATAATGCAGTAGAATACTTGTAATGACGCTTGATTTAACATGGTTAGACTTGGTACTGGTGACGCTGCTGGCTGGCATTGTGGTGCTTGGCGCTCGGCGTGGGCTGCTGGGTTTGGTAGCCGCAATCCTGAGTTTATTGTTGTGGTTGGTGGTCAATGTTTTTGGTGGTATCCACCCCCTGATTGGTTTTGTACTGGCACTAGGATTCGGAACACTGATTTCGATGCTCGGGCGCAATTTATTAAACGACCTGATGCAGAACTTGTCTGATTTTGCCAATCAAGCGGCTGGTGGCTTAGGTGGGTTTATCCTTGGGCTAAGCCTGATTTGCACTTTGGCACTGTCTTTCCCCAGAAGCGAAAATCCTATCAATAAGAATTTTAATTATCCCAGTGTCGGTTTACCCGTATGGTTAAACGAAGCCGTTTCAGACAGCGCCGTCAAAAAATGGTTGGTGGCTTCACCCAATAGTGGTGGACTAGGCATCATGTCACCGTCTGGGGCAGTGGTCTTAAAAAACCTATTTACTCCAGATATTAAGTAACACCCTCAAAAAGCGCAAAAGGCTTGGGCGGGTTGCTTTTCAGAACCTGCGGCTGCTTGTGTGGCTTTGACCAGTCTTGAATGTTACTGGTCTAAGCTCGTTTAAGCAGCAGCACCAAAACAAAAATGGCGGTATTAACCAGCACAATCATTGCTCCTGCTGGGGCATCAAAGTGATACGAAGCGTACAAACCAATCATGCCCCCCAATGCCCCAACCAAACTACCGACCAGAATCATTTGGCTCAGTCTCGAGGTCAGCATTCGGGCGGTACTGGAAGCCGTGACCAACAGACTGACCACCAACACTGTACCGACCATTTGAATCGCCAGCACCACCGTTAAAGCAATTAAAATCATCAAAAAAGCATTCAAGCGCTGGACGGGCAACCCTGAAACCCGAGCCTCGATTTCGTCAAACGCCACCAGTACCAATTCTTTACGAATGACAAATAAGGCAGCCAAAATTATAACTGTAAAGATGGTAGTCGTAAGAATATCTTCTGGGGCAATACCGAGCGGGTCGCCAACCAATAAATGGGCTAAATCTAGGCTGTACGACTTGGTTCTCGAGAGCAGGACAATCCCCAGTGCAAACATCCCAACAAAAACCGTTCCAATCGCAGCATCTTGTTTTAAGCCGCTCCGTCTCGAGACCCAACCAATCCCAAGCGCCGTAATAATCGCGGCTGCCACGCCTCCAAGGTAATAGTCTATTTTCAGTAAAAAGGCAGCCACAATCCCCGGAAAAACCGCGTGCGCCATTGCATCCCCAATATAAGACAAGCCGCGCAGCACCACAAACGCACCAATTACGCCGCAAAGCAGGGCAATAATACCGACCCCCAAAAGCGCACGCTGGAAAAACTCAAATTGCAACGGCTCGAGCAACCAGTTCATAACGCCTCTTGTGAGTGGTTCACAACACACCTCTCGAGAAGGTCTTGGCGATGTTTTCGGGCGTGTAGACCCGTTCTGGCTTTCCAGAGGCAATCACGGTCTGATTGACCAGTAAGATATGCGAACACCAATTTTTAGCGGCTTCGAGGTCGTGTGTGACCATTAAAATTCCTTTGCCAGCTTCACGTTCAGACTCGAGGAGTTCTAAGATTCGGTCTTGAGTGGTGCTGTCCACCCCATTAAAAGGTTCATCTAAGAATAACAATGCGGCTTGCCGTGCAATCATTCGTGCCAGTAATGCCCGTTGGCGTTGCCCACCAGATAAATCGCCAATTGGACGATGCCGTAAATCGATTAAATCAGAACGCTCGAGAGCATTCTTCACAATTTCACGGTCAGATTGAGTGGCACTTTTCAACCAACCGATTTTTTTGACCCGAGCCATCATTACCACATCCCAAACGGTGACTGGAAAAGCCCAATCAAGCGCTCTGGCTTGTGGCACGTAAGCAATGCGCTGAGTGGGCTTAGGTTGTAAATTACTCGAGAAGGTGACAGTGCCTTTATACGGCACTAAACCCAGCATGGCTTTTAAGAGCGTGCTTTTACCTGCGCCGTTTGGTCCGATAATGGCGACAAATTCACGTCGACACAAATGAAAATTCGCTCCCTCGAGTGCCGTGGTTTCGCCGTAATTGACACCAAGGTTCTGCACATCCACAAGGCGGCTCGAGTGGTCATGCGGAAAACGAGTCGCATCTGGCAGCATTGGGGCAGTCTATGTCAGGTAACGCATAGGTAACAAGACCACGTTTATACTACCTATCATCTCAAGGGGGTTTTTATGAAGCAACATTGGGTTTTAGCAGTTGGGTTAATCGGAATTTTGGTGGCATGTCCCAATCCAAATCCAACGGTGCAATTTACAGTCACGGCTTCGGCAGGAGCAAACGGCAACGTTTCGCCACCAACACAAAAAGTAAACAGTGGCGCAACTGCGACCATAACAGTAACGGCTAACGCTGGGTTTAGCATCTCGAGCGTGACTGGTTGCGGCGGCAACCTCAATGCAAATCTCTACACCACAGCCATCATCAGCGCAGATTGCACGGTCAATGCTACTTTTGCGGCTAATCCACCTGCTGCCACGACTGGCACAACCAATTTTGCTGTGACTGGGGCTGGGGTGCTACAAGCCTCACGCACATCAAAGTACCGTGTTTCGGGTGTGGCTGCGCCAGCCAATGGCAGACCACTGGTTATTTTCTTACACGGCGATGGGGACTCGAATGTGCAAGTCCCGAGCAGTTACACCACTTTTACAGATGCACAAGCGGCGGTGCTGGTTTCACCGCAAGGCTTAAATGCAACTTGGCGTTTTCGGATGGATGGCAAAGATAACGCAGGGGCTGCCGCCGAAGTAGACGATATTGCTTTTATCAAAGAAATCATCACTCGAGGCTCGAGCGCAGCCAATCCGCTTTTTGGGGCTGGAAACAAAATAGACCCAGCCAAAGTCTTTGTGGTTGGTGAATCTCGAGGGGCTGGTTTTGCCTATTATTTGTACGCTCACCCAGAGACCAAGAATTTAATTAGCGCGATTGCCCCAATTTCAGGCACGTTTTATTGCGGAACTTCTAAAGCATCCACCAATCCGAATCCTTATATTCCACCTGCCGACGCGGACATTGTTTGTGGTGAAGGAACTCAATTTGGTTACTTTGTCCCAAAAGCCAGTCTGTACACTCGAGCCAGCCCACCGCGAATTTTTAATATTCATGGTTCAAACGACCTAGCCGAGACAGCCGCACCAGCGTTAGACAACGAATACGGCAATTTGATTCTGATGACCAAGCAATGGGCTTCGACCTCGAGCAATTGCGGTACTGTTTTGCCATCAGCCAATCCAGTCTTTAGCAACGCCAACATCGGCGGAAAAACGGTCACGGCATACAAGCAACGCAACGCCGCCAATAATGCACCATGTACCGCAGATGTAACCTTTTTCATTGTTCAAGCGGGCGGACATGTGCCAAGCGGCTATGCCGAACGAATTACCAAATGGTTCTTTGGGCAGTACAACACCCAAGCCAACACTTTTAATTAGATTCTCGAGAACAAAAAAGCCCCGAAGTTTTCGGGGCTTTTACTATTGCAAACCTATGCTTCGAGGGTCGCCTCGAGTTCCATGCTCGGCACAGCCCCCAATGCTTTAGAGACAATACAACCCGTTTTGGTGGCTTCGGCAAACTCATGGAATTTTTCGGCGCTTAAGCCTGGTACTTTGGCTCGAGTCACCAGCTTCAATTTAGAAATGACCATCCCATCACCAATTTTTTCGACGGTACACTGCCCTTCGGTGCTGACAAATTCGGCTGCAAAGCCATTCTTCTCGAGGGCTGCATTTAATGCCATGCTGTAACAACCCGCGTGTGCCGCCGCCAAGAGTTCTTCTGGGTTTGTTCCAGCCCCATCCTCAAAACGGCTGGTGAAGGCGTACTGCATATCTAAGCCGCTCTGACCTGTTAAGTGTCCTTTTCCTTCTTTAAGTGTTCCTGTCCAAGTGGCAACTGCTTTACGTGTTGGCATAATTTATTTCTCCTTAGCCTTCATCCTAAGAGTTTTAGAGCAGGGCAATTGTCGCGCAGATGGCAAAGAGTCTTAAATCACTTCAATCACGACTTTACCTTTGGTGTGACCACCTTCGCCATACCGATGTGCCTCGGCTATTCTCTCGAGCGGGTAAACTTTTTCGATTCTTGGTTTGAGTTGCCCAGCTTCAACCAAACCGCTTAGAAACTCGAGGTCTTTGTGGTTGGCATCGGTTAAATGAGTACCAAGCTGTTTATCTTTTGTTAAACGACTGATGATTATTTGGAGGATTTGAAACCGTGCTTTGAATGGATTTTCGCCAACATAGATACCTGTTGATGTTAAGGATGGTTTACAACTAAAGTAGCTTCGTTTACCGACTGTATCGTAAATAATGTCGTACTGCTTTCCTTGTTTGGTAAAATCTGTGGTTGTGTAATCCAGCACAATATCTGCCCCGAGTTGTTTGACCCACTCAAGGTTACTGGTGCTGCATACAGCCGTGACATGGCAACCAAAATACTTGGCGAGTTGTACCGCAAAATGTCCAATTCCACCCGAAGCGCCGTTAATCAAAACACGCTGTCCTTTTTGAATGCCTGCCACGTCACGCAGGGCTTGTAGCGCAGTTTGGGCAGCCAGAGGAATGGCGGCGGCTTCTTTGAACGATAAACTGTTTGGTTTTAAGACCAATAAAGACTCATGGGCAGCCACAAATTCGGCGTGAGAGCCTCGGCAATTGCCAAAAACAGCATCACCGACCTTAAAACGGGTGACTTTACTGCCAATCGCAACCACTTCACCCGCCACATCTGCCCCTCGAATCTGCATTTCTGGCTTGGGCTTAAGCCAACCAGCCGATGGTCGCACAGGAAGAAATCCTGACCTGAACAAAAAATCTATTGGGTTAATCGAAGCGTAATGAACTTTGACCAGCACCCGAGAAGCATTGTCCCCCTCGAGGGTTGGCACTGGAATATCTTTAATTTGTAGAACCGACGGTGCGCCGTAAGTGGTGTAAATGGCAGCTTTCATTACTTAAGAAAGTAGCATTCTAGTCGTTCAAATAAAATAGACAGATTTGAGTGATAGAATTTTGATATGAAAACTGTTCGCCATCTGGTCGGGGCTGAAGCCGCCAAACTCCTCATCAGCACCACCAATGTTCGTCATTTGTACCCGTTTATGGGCAAGGAAACCAGTTTAGCCGAAGCTGCCCAAGCCATCAAACTCTCTAAAAGCCACATGAGTTATTGGCTCAATAAACTCTTACGGCTCGAGTTAATCGAGCAAACCCGTATCGAAAAACGCGGTAAACACAATGTTCCACTCTACCAAGCCACTGCCGATGTGTTTACAGTGCCTATCGAATCAATTCCTGTTGAATCCGACGAAGATATTTTAAGTATGCACACCAAAGATTTTGACCAAATCGAACGGCGCTCGATTATTCGTTCTGCCAGCACCAACGCCGAAGGTTGGCATATTCGTTTTAGCCGCGAAGACCGAATGCTGCCGCAAATGCTGCCCAGCACGGGCGAAATGGAAATGGCAAAAATTCTCAATAAATGGGGTTGTTTAAGCCTAACCGACGAGCAAGCCAAGAATTTCAGGGGCGAATTGCTCGAGATGTTAAAACGCTACGCGCACCAAGAAACAGCCAACGGCAAAGACCATCTGTTTCGCTTTGTGGTGGTTGAGGCATGGCTTGGGGCTTAGGCGTTTAGTCCAAACGCGCTTCTATTGCCCTTGCGTGAGCCTCTAAACCTTCGGCTCGAGCCAGCAGCCTTGCATCCCCCGCTACCCGCCGCAGGGTCGAGCGATTGACTGCCACAACACTGATGATTTTTTGAAAATCCCGTACATTAACGGGGCTGCTAAACCGCGCTGTTCCCATGGTTGGCATAACATGACTCGGACCCGCCAAGTAATCGCCCAATGCCTCCATGCTGTCCTCACCAATAAAGACCCCGCCAGCATGTTTAATCAACCCCAAAGCCGCCCACGGGTCTTTAATTAGTAAACATAGATGCTCGGGGGCATAATGATTGGCGAACTCGAGCGCCGTGTTTAAGTTCGGCTCGAGAATCAGCTTACCGCGTTGTTGCCAAGCGTTGCGCGCCCAAGTCTGATTGGGTTCTGGCAAGGTTGCCACTTGCTGCTCGAGTTGGTACAGGGTTGCCTTGAGCATATTTTCGGATAAGGCAATTAAAACTGGTTCGGCATCCACATGCTCAGCTTGTGCCAGTAAATCGGCTGCGACATGGACTGGATTGGCGGTATCATCGGCTAAGACAAGGGTTTCGGTCGGACCCGGAAGTGAAATAATCCCAACTTGCCCGTAAACTTGGCGCATTGCCAGCACGGTATAAATGTTTCCAGGACCGCCGATTTTATCTACCTTCGGTATAGACTGTGTACCAAACGCCATCGCCCCAACCGCGACTGCACCACCAAGCGCAAAAACTCGAGTCACACCAGACTCGAGAGCCGCCACAAGGGTTGTTGGGTCAACCACGCCAGCCTTATTGGGGGGGCTACATAAAATAATTTCAGGTACTCCCGCCACCACTGCCACGACTGCCGTATGAATCACACTTGAAGCCAATGGATTTGCCCCAGCCGGGGCGTACAAGCCAACTCTCTCAAGCGGACGCACCAACTGCCCAAGCGCCCCAGATTCGTTATGCTCGAGAAAGCCATGGGCTGGCTGACGCAAATGAAAATCACGCACTCGAGCCACCGCATGACGAATTGCAGCCAGTAAAGTAGGGTCTAAGTTTTGCCGCGCCTCGAGCCAAGCACTGCGCGGCACTTCAATCCCAGTGAGCGGCACGCCATCAAGTTTAGCGGCGAACTCGAGAACCGCTTGGTCGCCACGCTTTTGAATCTCCCCAAGAATTTTTGCCACTGCTTGGTCTGGGGTGAGTGGTTCACCAAACAAAACACGGTTACGCTCGAGCATACTAGGGGTAACTTCGGGTTGACCAAAAGACCGAGTTAAAGCGCCTTTAGCCGCCTCACCAGAAAGAATCGTTGGGTGAATCATGGCTCGAGTCTATGGTTTTGCAACAATGACAATCAAGAGGCGATTCCGCCCGATAGGTGCGTGTTTGGAATCAAGAGGTGTCTCGAGTATCAACTTATGACTGCGTTCTTTTTCCGTTTAAGACCAAGCCAATAAAACTGTTTCGGACAAGCAATTGATAGGTCAGTAAGGTTAAACCGATGGTTGCCACAACAATACCAAGGAATTTAATCCACCATGCCCACTCGAGTGGCGCATAAAGTGTTTGTAATGCCATGACAAGCGGTAAGTGAATCAGGTAAATCCAGTACGCCGCCTCGGAAAAATAACGCTGTGTGGCATTAAAGCTCGAGAAGAAGCGCAGCCCAATCCCCAGCAGTGCCAGTGTCCAACTCCAACCTGTCAGGCTGTACAAGGCTGCCAAGCCAAGTTTTTCGGATGGCGGCGTAAAAATGGGGACTGTGCCAAATACCAAAAGACAAGCAAGGCTACCCGAGACAGCCAAAAACAAATTGATTGCCCAACGCTTTTTTAAGACCTCGAGCCAATAAATTTGACGGTGCAATCCGTAACCAAACAAAAAGGCTGTGCCGTACCCAATCAAAGCAGGTAGATTTGGATAAAGTGTTGTGTCTGGAGTTGGAATACCAAACCAGTAGAGCCAATTGGGGTACAAGTACAAACTGAGCATCAAAGGTAATCCCATTATCGGCAACCAAGACCGCAGTAATAAAGAAAATACCGTATCTAAAACTGTTTTTAACCATGTAAAACGACCCAGTGTGGCTCGAGCCAAAAGCCCAATACTGTAAAAAATCAGCAGTAGATATAAAAACCAAAGGTGAATTAGCGGGAACGCCTCCGCCGAAATACTCGAGATGGTAAATGGAGCTTGTGGTCTGCCTTGAATGTTAGCAATCCAAGTTAAAACCAGCAGGACACAGAAAAATAAAAGCGGTAAGCCAATAATTAGTGGTACAGCAATTCGTTTTAGTCGGTCAGCAGTAAATTTTTGCCAACCCAAACGCTGCAAGCTCATGCGGGCAAAAAAACCAGCCAGCACAAAGAAAAGTAGCATCCTAAAGGTATGAATTAGAAGAAAAGCGGCACTTAAGATGGGGCTGCGCTGTGAATCAGCAATCACCCAAATTTGCATTCCGGGTAAAAAAGACATGGTGCTGTGCAGTACCACACCCAGCAGTAATGCAAAGCCTCGTAAGGCATCAAAGCCATGTAAACGTTCTCGAATTGGGTTCATGATGCTCCTGACAATAAAAGTCGTCTCACCTGTTGGTGACAGCCTTCAAAGTAAAATTTTAGATAAAATCGGTCTTCCTAAACTGCACGTAAAAGGTCACGGCAAGTAACACAAGCATGACCATCAATTCGGCAATAACAATCAAGATACTGGTGCTGTCCCAAACAACCCTCGAGCCTCGGATGGTGCTGCTAATGCTTGGTAAGTTCGAGATAAATGCCATAAAACCTTGGAGCATTAAATTACCTAAAACCACCGCCGCGATTGTCCAGCTTTGTGATTCGGTCATCAGGGCAACGGCGAGAATTAAGCAAAAACCCATCAGAATCTCGAGCAGAATCATCGTTACAAAAGGAATCAGTCCGTCGGGCAGGGTATCTCTGGTTAAAATCAGGACGTAACTGGCAATCAGTAATCCAAGCCAAGGCACAAGGTAAATCAGTAAATTGGCGAGGATTTTACTGGTCGTGTATTCACGCACTGAAATCGGTAGGCTCATGATAAACGGCAGTGTTTGAAGGGTGCGTTCTTCAATGACCGAAGTCATAATCAGATGAATCCCAAGCGAAATTAAAACTGTTATTAAACCAATACTACCAACTGCAAACCAAAGCTCAGAAGGGATAGTGACAATGCCTAGTGCTAGAAGTCCGATGATTAAGTACCCAAGAATTAAGTAACGTTGTAAATACCAATCTTTTTGAATTAGGGGTTTGATGTACATGTTCACGGGTTTCTCCTTAAATAAAGTCGGTTTTCTTAGACTGCACCAAAAATGTGATGCCAAAGAAAATCGCAATCGCACTAAACTGCACTACTAAAATAAGAAGGGTTGTTGAGTCCCAGACAATACTTGAGCCAGTCATATTGATTTTGATGCTTGGTGAACTTATCATAAATCCTATCAAGCTCTGCAAGGATACATTTCCAATTAAAACCGCGCCAATAATCCAGTATAGAGATTCGGTAATCAGTGCCACAGCTAAGGCAAAGCAGTAATTGACTAGAATCTGTACAAGAATAAGCGAGAAGAATAGAATTAAACCGTCAGGTAGGGTATCTCGAGTCAGGATAATGACAAAACCTGCAATGCCTAAAATCGTCCAAGGCACAAGATAAATCAGGCTATTGGCTAAAATTTTACCGAGGGTGTATTCACGCACAGACACGGGCAAACTCATGATGAAGGCTAAATTATGTTGGCTACGTTCAGTGATGATGTTGCCAACAGCCAAATGAAATCCAAAAGCAAGTAACACCGTTATCAGACCTATATTTCCAATGTTCATCCAAGTTTGGTCTGGCAAATTGGCTAAGAATAATGCCACCAAACCAGCCAG
>JANNEE010000473.1:0-8354 GCA_031388325.1 Deinococcales bacterium | reverse complement strand
ATTCTACGCAGCTTTGATTTGGTGATTGCTGGATTTGGCACTTGGTTAGCCAGGGGACTCATCGGTGGTGACGAACCCAATAATTTAACCTTGGCTCGGATGCTGTTTTTGCATGTTGGACCTGCGGTGATGGTTTTCTTTTTCTTGTGGGTGCATTATTTGCGTTTACACCGCCCGAAAATCTGGCCCCCGGCTTTTGTAACGTTACTAACGATTGGCGCAGTTTTGCTGGTGGCTGGTTTAGCACCACTCGAGAAAACCTTGCCCGCCACCCAACCGATTGTGGAAGGACAAGCTGCGATTGTCTACGACATCTTCTATTTATTGCCTGTGCTGGCGCTCTCGAGCATCAGCGCCCCTTGGATTTTGGCAATTTTACTGCTGCTTTTTGCGGTGATGTTTATTCTGCCTTGGATTCCAGCCAAAAAACACCGCTATGTTAATGTGGCAACGGTCACTCCCGAAAATTGTACTGGTTGCCAACTCTGCGCTATTGACTGCCCGTTTGACGCAATCGTGATGGTTCCTGGAGCAAATCCAAATCCGCGTTATACCGAGTTAGCCGTAGTCAATGATGACAAATGTGCTGAATGTGGTATTTGCGTTGGTGCTTGCCCATTCCATGCAATCAATCTCCCGCTCATGGATGAATACGCTGTGCGCGATAAGGTGGTGGCGTTACTTAAATGACACAAGCAACTGAACATATCCAACCTCAAGTTTTAGCTTTGAGTGGCAAGCCCAAAATTTTTGGCTTTGTCTGCGAGTGGAGCTTAGGACGAACCGATTATATCCATGAAGATGGCACGGTCAAAGGCATGGAACACATCAAAACCCTTAAAATCCCTTGTTCGGGCTTTGTGAAAACCGAATGGGTCACGGTTGCCTTTGAAAATGGCGCTCAAGGCGTGTTTGTACTGGGCTGCCCACTCGGAGATTGCCATTTCAACGAAGGCAACTTCATTATTAACGGCAGACTCGAGCAGCACACAGGCAGAATGGTCAACCGTAAAATCATTGACGAAGCTGGGCGGGTCGCCGAGCTTTACCTTGGTGTGACTGGCAATAACGATTTCTTTACTCAACTCGAGGATTTCACCAAGTACATTAGCGACATGCCAGCCTTGGTGGTCGCCGCCAAAAAACCACGGGCTGCGGCAGCCAAAAAGGAGTAAGCAGATGGAAGAGACTGCTGTAAATTCTAAAATTCTCGAGATAAGCGGCGAATCTACCTTGGCTGTGCGACCTGAACTCGAGCAAGTTGGAACTGCCGAAAAGGACTCTCGGGGTGTGGGCTATTTGATGAATTGGGTCAGTTTGATTTTACTTTTTGTGATTTCAATGATTGCAATTGCTTGGTTTGGACCTTTTAGCGAAGTATAGCCTAGCCTCATCTAAAGTCTGGTTTTTAATCATCCAAAAAGCGTTAAACTAGAGGCAACCTTTGATGGTTGCCCTTTTACTTATGGCAAGAATCCCCTTAACAACACCTGAGCCAATCGAACCTTCCAATGCGATGGATAAGTTGCGTATGAGCCATGTTGAGATTGTTTCAATCAGCCCATTTATTCGGCTCGAGAAGGGCAATTGGCAAGGCAAGCGCGTACTGGTCAAACGCCTAAAAACATCGATGATGAACAACCCTGATGTACTTGAACGCTTTGAGCGCGAAGCTGATGTTCTCGAGCGACTTGACCACCCGAATATACCAGCTTTGATTCACCGCGAATCTGGGGTACTGATGCGCCAATACGTCGAAGGCAACACGCTTTATCATTACCTCAACACCGCCACCATAGACACCGCCTCAACTTTGCATATTGCAAGGGGTTTATTGTCGGCATTGGTGCATTCGCACGTCCGAGAAATCCTACATTTGGATGTCAAACCCGCCAATGTGCTGCTCAGCGCCGACCGCCGCGTCCATCTGATTGATTTTGGATGTGCCAAAGACCTGACCTTGGGCAGTATTACCCACCATGAAGCCCGACTTGGCACACCGCATTACATGGCACCCGAGCAATTCAAAGGCATCCGCGATGACCAGCGAAGTGACATTTACAGCGTCGGGGCAGTGATGTACGAATGCTTGATGGGACAACCACCACAACGTGACCCATTTGCATGGTTATCTGGACGTGGTGCATTACCCAAGCAAATGCCTAAGAATAATCAGTTGGCTGATATCATCTGGAAAGCCATTCAACGCAACCCAGACCACCGATATGACGAAGCCCTTGACATGCTCGAGGCGTTAGAAGCAATTGAGGTTTAAGAGGGCTTTGAGGGTTTACTAGCCGATTGTCTCGAGAACAGATTCTGAGAGGAAAAAATGAAACGATTATTGATTTTCTTGGGTGTGTTTCTATTCGGCTTGGCAGTTTCTCAAGGTGGCTCTCCTCTACCCGTCGGTGCAACCCTCATCTCGAGCAAAATCATCAACCGAATTACCGAACAAGACCTGTGGTACAAAAGCGGCAATTTACGAATTCGTGGGCGGTTGTTTTTGCCAAGCGGCACGGCTCGGGTGGCTGGGGTTGTCTACAACCACGGCGGGGTCAGTGGCTTATCGAATCTCGCCGCCAGACGCTGCCGAGAATTGGCACAGGCTGGCTTGGCGGTTTTTGCCTCAAGTTACCGAGGTGAGGACGGCTCAGATGGCAAAGTCGAAGTCGCCAAAGGCGAAATAGACGATGTTCTGGCAGGCTATCACTGGTTTAAGACTCACCCTCGAGTAGAGGCAAAGCGCATTGCCCAATTTGGCACAAGCCACGGGGCATTGATTGGTTTACTGAGCAGCGCAAGGGACTCGAGTTTTCGCAGTTTGGTCTTTGCTTATGGCGTAGCCGATATTGTCGCATGGTACGAACATTTGGTACGCACCAAGCAACTGACAAACGACCAATTGACCAAGGACACTTACGGCAACGGTCCCACAGACCGCCCCGAAAGTTTTGCTGTTCGCATGGGTTTAAGCGCTGTACCAAAAATCTCGAGCGGGATGCCTGTACTGATTATTCAGGGTGGCAAAGATGTAGTTGTGCCACCTGAACAAGCCAAAGCCTTACACAGCAGCCTCAAGAAAAACGGCAAACAAAGCCAATTGAACGTTTATCCAAATAGCGAACATGGTTTTGTGATTACCCAAGAAGCGGCTGCCAAAAAAAGTAGAGTTGCTGGAAATGAAGCTAGTCTTGCATGGGGCGATATTAAAAAATTTCTGCTCGAGACAACCAAATAATTTTCGTTTGAGGCTGAATGTAGTGATGAATACCGATAAATTATTACTTAGTCGGCTAAATTATTGATTAGCCGACTAAGTAATTCGGTCTAAGGAGAACCATGACACAAACATCAGCAACCACCAACCTTTGGCTACTGGCATTGATTGGCGGCATCGTCGGTGCAGTTATCAACATACTCATTGCTCTAATTGCCCCCAGTCTAATCGGACAGAGCCTTCAAATACCAAACCCTAGCACCAACGTTCTCGAGCCGTTACCCCTCTTTGCAGTCATTACCGCCAGTCTTGTTCCCGCATTTATCGGCGCAGGTGTATTGCTTGGCTTAAAAAAATTTTTTACCAATGGAACTCGGGTTTTTCAAATCGTTGGAGTAGTCTTTGCCTTGTTATCCCTGATTGGACCAATGACCATGCCAATGAGTAACGAAATCAAGATTGTACTCAATTTAATGCACCTTGTCGCTGCCGCAAGTATCATCATTGCATTATCTAGGTATAAAAAAGCGTAAACTGAACCTTGTGCAAGACAGTAAACTCGGTTACGACCAGAGCAGTAAACTCGGTTACAACATTGTTCAACTATGCCGCGCTCATCGAACAACCGCAGGGGCTTTACTGAGTAAACTGGGGTTGCATCCGGGGCAAGAAATAATTCTGATGCACTTATGGAAAAAAGATGGGCAAAGTCAAAAACAACTAGCCGAATTACTGTATATACAAGCCCCAACTGTTACCAAAATGCTGCAACGGCTTGAACAAACTGGTATTTTAGAACGCCGCCCGTCAAGCACCGACCACCGCGTCATGCACGTCTGGCTAACCCAAAGTGGCAAAGACCTCGAGTCTAAGGTCAGCGAGGTTTGGGCAGAGCTTGAACAACGCACCCAAGAAAATTTAAGTCAAGCCGAACAACGAGCCTTTCAAGAAATCATCCAAAAAGTATTACTGGGCTTACGAAACGCGAATTCAAAAGACATGGCTTGTTCTGAAGCCAGCGAATAAGACTACTCAAACCCCAATAAAACCAGTAAACTTGAGCCGTGTTATTTGCCTTGGTTGCCTTGATTATCGTGCAGCGCTTACTTGAACTGAGTCATGCCAAGCGCAACTTGGCTTGGGCAATGGCAAATGGGGGCAAAGAATTTTCGCCAGAACATTACCCATTTATGGTTGCCTTGCACTCGAGTTGGATTGTGGCATTGCTGCTCGAAGGGTGGCTACGCGGCGCGGTTCTGTCGAGTTTATGGTGGTTGTGGCTAGGACTGTTTTTAATTGCTCAGGTCTTACGCTACATCGTCATCTCGAGCTTAGGTAAACTCTGGAATACCCGAATTATTATTGTGCCAAATGCAAAATTGGTACGCTCTGGCTTGTACAGCATTGTTAAACACCCCAATTATATGATTGTTGCCCTAGAGTTATTGGTCACGCCACTGATTTTTGATGCTTGGCTCACTGCCGTTGTTTTTAGTGTCCTGAATGCTGTTTTATTGCTTGGCTTTCGGATTCCCGCCGAAGAACGTGCGCTCGAGACATTAAAGGGTTTGTAAGATATAATGCACAAATGACAATTCAATTGACCAAACCCGTACCCGAAACGGCAGCAGCTCTGTTTTCGCAAAGCGCCTTAGAATTTGTGACCCAACTCGAGCAGAAGTTTGGAGCGCGGCGCTTGGAATTACTTTCCGTTCGAGCCGAACGCGCCAAACGCTTAAAAAACGGCGAGCTACCGCATTTTTTGCCCGAAACAAGCCGCATCAGGGAATCTGAATGGACGGTTGCCCCTCTGCCACAAGACTTACAAGACCGCCGTACCGAAATAACTGGTCCTGTAGACCGAAAAATGGTAATTAACGCCCTCAATTCTGGGGCAAAGGTTTTTATGGCAGATTTTGAAGATGCCAATAGTCCAACATGGTCAAACACCACCCTTGGACAAGTAAATCTGCTTGATGCCAATAAACGCATTATTTCACTCGAGCAGGGCGAAAAAACCTATGTGTTAAACAAAACCGTTGCTACCCTTAAAGTTCGTCCGCGTGGTTGGCATCTCGAGGAACGCCATGCAGTCTTAGCTGGCAAGGCTGTGTCGGCTTCGCTGTTTGATTTTGGGATTTACTTTTTTAACAATGTTGATGTGCTGCTTAAACGTGGTTCAGCCCCTTATTTTTACCTGCCTAAACTTGAATCACATCTCGAGGCAAGATTATGGAACGATGTTTTTGTCTTTGCCCAAGACTACCTTGGTGTTCCACAAGGCACGATTCGCGCCACGGTTTTAATCGAAACAATCCTCGCCTCGTTTGAAATGCACGAGATTTTGTACGAGTTGCGTCACCACTCGAGTGGCTTAAATTGCGGACGTTGGGATTATATTTTTAGTTTTATTAAAAAACTCGGTCACGACCCGAGATTTGTGCTGCCAGACCGTGCCAAAGTGACGATGGCAACCCAGATGATGCGCTCCTACTCAAAACTGGCAATTCAAACCTGCCATAAGCACAACGCCCCAGCCATCGGCGGGATGAGTGCTTTTATTCCCGTTAAAAACGATGAGGCTGCCAATGCAAAGGCATTTGAACAAGTTCGGCTTGATAAAGAACGTGAAGCTGGCGATGGTCACGACGGCACTTGGGTAGCCCATCCCGGACTTGTTCCCGTGGCACTCGAGGTCTTTAACAGATTGATGCCGACCCCCAATCAAATTGATAAAATTCCAGAGGGGGCAGTTTTTGAATCAGACCTTTTAATTGTCCCGACCGATGGTGTGACCCGAACTGGACTCGAGCTAAATGTTTCTGTGGCATTGCAGTATTTAGAAGCATGGTTACGCGGTAGTGGGGCAGTGCCAATCAATAATTTAATGGAAGATGCTGCCACCGCCGAAATCTCGAGGGCGCAACTCTGGCAATGGGTGCATCACAAAGTCGAACTCGAGGACGGTACAATTGTTACACGCGACTTGGTACTGCAAACCATAACTAAGCACCTCGAGCAACTAAAAACCGATGGCAAACGCTTTGAAGAAGCCGCCAAACTCTTAATATACACCACCGAAGAACCATTTGCCGAATTCTTAACCACTTCGGCGTACCAAATTCTCGAGTAAATTTACAACCACACTCGCATCTGCTCGAGTATCAGATTCCCACCGCAAATAATCGTGGTAACTCGAGAACCCATAAACTGCGCCTTATGCTCGAGCAACGCCGCAATACCCACCGCTCCAGACGGTTCAACCACCAAACCAAGGTGCTGATGCAGTAATTTCATGGCGATTAAAATGTTCTCGTCGGAAATCAGTAGTCCATCATTCACAATACCATTCATGTCTTGCACGGCTTCTAAAATCGGTTCTCGCACCCCAATACCATCAGCGATGGTATTCACCGCGTCGTACCTCACAATCTCCCCTGCTTTCCATGACTCGAGCATACTTGGCGCACCAGCCGCACAAATCGCAACCACTTTTGCCCTCGAATGAGCCTTGAAATACCGTGCTACACCGTTTAGAAGCGCTCCATTACCAAGTGGTATCAGCACCGTGTCAAAATCTTGGTCACGCAGTAACTCGAGTCCGATTGTACCCGCACCCTCAGAGATTAACGGCTCGAGACCATCTTCGACCATACGCGCATTGTTCTCGAGCGCCCAGCGTTTCGCCTCGAGTTTTGCCGCATCAAAATCTTGCCCATGCAAAATGACATTTGCACCCAATGCCCGCATTCGCTCGAGTTTTAAGGGATTGGCATTGACACTGGCAAAAACCGTTAAATCAATGCCTTTAGCACGGCAAGCATACGCCATTGCCTGACCAAAATTCCCAGCACTACCACAGACCAGTTTGGCACTTGACTCGAGACTCGAGACAAAATGACTTGCACCACGTCCCTTAAAACTACGAATTGGATTGAGGGTTTCGATTTTTATGGTTACTCGAGCGCCAAGGGTTGCTGACAGTGCTTCGGATTCATATTGTGGAGTATTTAGAAATTCGGGCGGAATGGTTTGCATGGCGCGTTCTATGGACTCGAGACTTAAACGGTGATTCATCTGCAAAACTCCTTGATGGTTTCAAACAAATTGTTGGTTAGTGTTTCCAAACTGGCTAAGTCTACCCATTCGGTTTTGGCATGAGCGCCCTCGCCTATCACGCCGTACATGACTGTATCTATGCCAGCCGCTTGCATCAGCGCGGCATCTGCCCAGTAACTTGCACCAGATAGTTTTGCGCCAGTCTTACATTGTAAAATCTCGAGAATCGTCGCATTTAGCGGAGTCTGTAGCGGGTGGCGCTCGAGACCAATTTGATAACTGGCTTTGAAGGTCGGGTCAGCCGCACGGCAGGTCTCGAGAATAGTTTCTATTTCGGCTTGTACGGTCGCGGCGTTCTCGGTTGGAATGGTGCGGCGTTCAAGCTCGAGGACACACGATGCTGGGTAACTCGAGCGCTCCTCTCCTCCACTGATAAGGCTGGCGTGAAGGCTTCCAGTGCCTAGAAGTGGATGCGGTGAACCTAAACGCAATTGTGTATCCAACTTCTCGAGTTCGATTAAAACCCGTCCCATTTTGGCAATCGCATCCACCCCCAAATGTGGTCTCGAGCCGTGTGCCGCAACACCGTGGGTGGTGATGCTTGCCCAGACAAAACCTTTATGGGCTGTCACAATCTCGAGTTCGGTGGGTTCAGTGACGATCCCAGCATCGGCAGTAAAGTGACGCAGGACTTCTTCAGTGCCAATACTCGAGTCTTCTTCATCGCTTACACAGGCAACTATTAAGTCGCCACATAAACCAAGTTTTTTGGCTCGAGCCGCCGCAATCAGCATGGCAGCCACACCGCTTTTCATGTCGTAACTGCCGCGTCCGTACATACACCCGTTTTCAACTCGAGGCTCGAGGGCGTTGCCTTCGTAACCCGCGATGGTGACTGTATCCAAATGCCCATTGAGCATTAGGCTACGCCCACCGCCGATGCCTTTGGCAACACCAACCACACTTGGGCGACCAGCCGTGTCCTCGAGCCAGTGGGTGGTAAAACCGTTTTCGTCGAGCCAGTGTTGCACGAATTTAGCAATCTTGGTTTCGCCAGCCCCACCCACAACTAAAC
>JANNEE010000597.1:0-6724 GCA_031388325.1 Deinococcales bacterium | reverse complement strand
GCTACTGGGGTAAACTTGAGGAATTTGTGGTGCAACTTGATTCTCGAGCCACACGCCTAGGCTTAACCGTGGCAATCGAAGCCATGGAAAAAAAGAAATTGCAATTTGTGACTGGCATTGCCAGTTTGGAACGCTTAGCGGGTCTGATGGTTTCGGTGGGTGCGCGACATGTTGGAATTTGCTTAGACATTGCCCACGCTGGAACAGTCGGCGACCCCGAAGAGTTCTTAGCCCGAGTACCACGGGTGGTACATATTCATTTATCAGACACCAGCGAAGAGAAAACCCATGCGCTGCTTGGTGAAGGGCGTTTAGACCTGCAAAACATCATCCCTAAACTACTCGAGAAGATGAAAAACAGCCCTGGTTTTATTGTCATCGAAGGGCGCTTGGCTTCCGACGAAGCTCGAGCCGTTGCTGTGGCTGCCAAATACTTAGAACAATTTACTTCTTGATTTTTAGTTTGGTGCTGTTGCGTCCCATAAAAAACCCAACCAATAAGCCAACCAGCAAGGGAATGGCAACCGTCAGAATCAGTGTGCCTACTCGGATTGAACTGTCAAAGAAGGGGATATAAAAACCCCAAGTGAAGAATAAAACCACGGCGAGAACCGCAACCACAACCAAACCAGTGACAATCGCTTTCATGACAATAGTATACGCATAAACCAAACAAAAAGTTCCCAAACTTTAGGACAGAACCGATAAGGCAAGTTTTTCCATGTCCCTAAACGGCTTCCAATCTTTTTTGCTCTGATGGTCAAAGCCCAACAAATGGGTTAAACCATGACTGGCAAGCACAATCACTTCCGTATTCAAATCATGCCCATGCTCGAGTGCCTGCCTTTGGGCTGTCTCGAGGCTGATGTAAATATCGCCCAGCACTGGCGGCATAAAGGTATCGCCAGGTTCCCATTGCGGGAAGGTCAGGACATCGGTATTGACATCTTCGCCCCAAAACTTGAGTTTCATGGCGCGGAGTCTGGCATCGGTAGATAAGACCACACAGACAGCGCTTTTTACCGCATGGGTTTTCATTAAAAAATTCATGACTCGGCGCAGTTTGGGGCGCAGTCCAACAGGCACTTTGGTTTCGGTAATAATCTCGAGCATAAAAGGCAGGTTAAAAGGTTAAAGGTTAAAGGCTTTGAGGGTTATCGCTTTTTACTTTCGCCCTTCGCCTTTCGCCTTTTACCTCTCGCCTCTCAGGTTCAGGATACGGGCTTCTGGACGGTAATACAAAAAGTTAATCGGCAAGTACGAACCACTGGCTGGAACAATCTCAATTTCGATACGGTCACGGTCGTTGGCACGGTAAACCACCACAGGTAAGTCATTGCGGTACAACGTGCCACTGTCTGGCAAGGCGGTATAAACCCCATTGATTTTCATTGCTCCGGCATATGGACCGCCCCTTGGCACAAGCGCTCCAACTGTACCCCTCGCATTCTCGAGGGTAATTGAGTAGGTCACGCCAAAATTGCCCTTTAAGCTCATTTGGTCGCCACTTAGCACATCTCGCCCAATGATGTTTGGGTCGTAATTGCCATCGCCAATAATCTGACGAATCGCCGTCCCGGTTTGAACTTGGGCTAAGTCGACAGTGATTCGCCGTACTGCCCCATAAAACGTGCCTCGTTGATGAATCCCATCTCGAGGTAAGGCTGGTAAGTTACGTAAGGTGGTTAGCATTAACGCCCCGCGTAAATCACTCAGGCTAGGCGCAACCAAGGCTTCATCTAGGAAAAAGACTGAGGTTTGCACCCGTCCGTTGGTTTCAAGGTCAAACATCAGGTTTAAGCCCTCGCCTGTATCAAGTGGATTAGACAAGAACAACGGTTCGGCTTTGCCTGGTTCTAAAGTCAGGGTTTCTAAACCACTTGAAGTTAAAAAATCCAGTAAACTGGCACGCCCAAGCGTGGCAACCACGGTGGTGGCACTGGTCACACCAAAGCGCGAAATCTTGACCGACACAGGGGTACTCTCTAAATTCGTGACCCAAACCATTAAACGTCCTGCCGAACTCATGCCGTTGGTGTGATACGCCATTAAACGGGCTGCCCCATTGACCACTTCTTCGTACAGCAAACCACTGCGGTCTGGTTCTTCGGGCGAATCCGAAAAAATCAGTGGTATGGCTTCATCGGTACGGGCAATTTGGGCTTGCGGGTAACTTAAAACATCCGAGTCTGGAAAGGTACGCCCGACAGGTACAAAACGTAAACCATATTCTTTAGCGGTGTACATCACTTCGTTAATCACTTTGATATTGACCACAAAAGGCTCGGAAACCAAGCCATTGCGGTTGGTGACCACCAAGGCAAGGCTTTTGATGCCGGGGGTAAAATAGGCATCTTCACGCCCCGCAAAACGCTCTAAGGTAATCGGCACACCGTTTGGGTCGTAACTGTACTCAATGATTCGCACTGGCTCACCAATGCGGTACTCTTTTTTATCGGTCGCAAAACGCGCCACAGGCAAACTCGTATCCACCGCACCATCCCTGGCAACCGTAATACTAATTAAACGTTGCACCGTATCAAACGACACCGTGGCGTTTAGGGCTTGGTCGAGAATCCGAGCCACCACAAACATATTGCCCTCGAGAACTGTGGCGACTTCGGCAAGCGGGACTTGTCTGCCATTCAAACGCGCCAAACGTAGACTTGGGTACAACTCGAGTTTGCCAAAACGCAAACCATCGGGAACATCACGCACACTTTCGATTGGAATACCAAGCACCCGTCCAAGTTCCCGAAGCGGCAAGACGGTACGACCATCTACGGTGCGAGCGCTCGAGGCAAACTGGACCCGAGACCCATTCAAGAAACCAAAATTGGCATCTAAAGGCCAAACCAACTGCCGCGTGGCTAGTTTAGTGGCTTGCCGATTCGGTTGGCTGGTTTGTGCCAAAGCTAAGGCAGAGAGTAAAAGCGCGAGTATAAAAGCCATTCGCGCAACAGAAATCAACTTCACATTGCCTAAAATAACAGTATTTAATGAGCAAAACGCCCCGCTTGCTATGGTATCGGCTTTAAGGTGTTAAAATCTGGCATGGATTTACAATTAAACGGCAAAGTGGTCATTATTACTGGAGGCAGCGACGGATTAGGCGCAGCCACTGCCTTGGCTTGTGCCAAAGAAGGTGCGAATGTGGTGATTGCGGCTCGGGGCTTAGATAAACTGACCAAAACCGCCGCGATGATTGGCGGTCAAGCCTTGGCAATACAAACTGATGTCACCAACCCTGTTCATTTAGAAAATCTGGTGGCGCAAACCGTGGCGCGTTTTGGGCGGATAGATGCAATTGTCAATAACGCTGGACGGGCAGCTGCCAAACCATTTGAGAGTATTACCGAACAAGAATGGCAAGAGGATTTAGACATGAAATTCTTTGCCGCGATTCGCTTATCCAAACTGGCTATTCCACACATGAAAGCTGTCGGTGGAGGTAGTATTGTCCATGTGCTTGCCATCGGCGGAAAAACCCCAGCCGCCAACAGTATGCCCAGCACGGTTTCTCGAGCCGCAGGGATGGCACTTATGAAAGCCATGAGTAAAGACCTTGGTAAAGACAATATCCGCGTTAATGGTGTGCTGATTGGTTTGGTCGAATCTGACCAATGGGCGCGTCGGGCAATGCAAAACAACCAAAGTGTTGAAAGCCTTTACGCCAAACTGCCCATAGAAAATAACATTCCACTGGCTCGAGTCGGAAAAGCCGAAGAATTCGCGGATTTTATTGCTTTTTTGGTCAGTTCTAGAGCCGCTTATATCAGTGGTTGTGCAATTAACTTTGACGGTGGAATGAGCGCCGCAGTTTAACGTATACTCCGACCATGAACCTAAAAACCGAAGTGGCAGCCTTGACTGATAGCCTTGTTTCTGTGCGCCGTGACTTTCATATTCATGCTGAAATTGCCTTTGAAGAAGTTCGCACTAGTGGGATTATCGCCGCACATCTCGAGAATCTGGGTCTCGAGGTCGAACGTAACGTTGGTAAAACTGGTGTGGTTGCCGAATTAAAAGGCGGCAAACCCGGTAAAACCGTGATGATTCGCGCAGATATAGACGCACTGCCCTTTAGTGAACAAACAGGCGCAGAGTATGCTTCGATTAACGCTGGGGCAATGCACGCTTGTGGTCACGATGGTCACGCCAGCATTGCCATGCACGTTGCCAGTATTTTGGCTAAGCACAAGGCGGAACTCGAGGGCAATTTTAGATTTGTCTTCCAACCTGCTGAGGAAATTGTATCTGGTGCAAAAGCCATGCTCAAAGACAAACCAGATTTACTCGAGGGCATAGATGCGGTGGTGGGCTTGCACCTCTGGAATGACAAACCTGTGGGTTGGGTTGGCGCTCGAGCAGGGGCGAGTTTTGCTTCCGCCGATGCTTTTAGTGTCTTTATTCAAGGCAAAGGTGGTCATGCGGCTTCACCACACCAGTGCATAGACCCAATTGTGATTGGTTCACAGCTTGTGCTGGCACTACAAACCATTGTTAGCCGTGAAACTGACCCGCAATTCCCCAGTGTGGTGTCGGTCTGTACCATTATTGCTGGTGAAGGGGCATATAACATTATTCCAGACAGTATCGAACTGCGCTGCACGCTGCGAACCTTTGACCCTGAACTACGCACTAAACTCCAAGCCCGCATCGAAACGCTCTGTACTTCCACGGCTACGGCTTTTGGTGGTTCAGCACGGCTCGAGTGGAAATCTGGTGTGCCGCCAGTGGTGAATAATGCCGAACTGACCGAACGCTTCAAAAAACTTGCGCTCGAGATTGTTGAGGGTGTTGAAACGCCAAATCCAACAATGGGCGGCGATGATGTGGCAGAATTTCTGGCTCGAGTCCCCGGTGTGTATTTCTTGGTCGGCAGTGGGGCTGGCTACCCACACCATCATCCCAAGTTTGACATTGACGACACGGGTTGCTTACCACTGGCTACGGAATTATTGGCAAAAGCGGCTTTGGATTTTGCTCGAGCTTAGAGGATTTTTTGACTTGGGTCGCAAAGCTCAATGATGCAATTAATAAAAATTTTGAGTTCTGGACAGGCTTGTACCGCCACCCTAAGGTCATTGTCTTTGAGGATGGCTTTGGCATCGGCAATTTTGTTGTACTCTTTGCCACGACCTTTGCGATAAATCTCCTTGAGTCTGTACAAAGGCGGATTATTGTGATTCACGCCTTCTGGTTGCCCACTTGGAGCGCTTTGATTATGACCAGCTTTCTTTTGAATGGTTGCCCAATACGGTAACAGCCATGCCTCAAAATCGTGTAGCGCAACGCACGGAAAAAACCGAGAATCATGACCCACCCAGTCCTGCATTTTCTTTTTGGCATCCGCAGCACCAGCAAAATCATTCGTGCCAGTGTAGACATCGGTCAGGGCAATCACAGCATCAAAACCGTCGTTATCTAACAGATTTTTAACGACTCGTTTAAGTTTATCTTGCTTTGGAATACGACCATCTTGGGTCTTAAACTCGAGCTTAGGCATTTTACCAGCCAAATAATTTTTCAAGAACTCGCGCAGTTTTTCTTTGAACGCCACTTCGGTATCCCCTTCAACCAAAATAGCGATTTTCACGGACGACCACCAAAAATATTCATTGCCCAGAGTTGGTCTAAAGTATAATCCTCGAGCCATTTTGCCAGTGGAAAAGAATCTGCCCAAGTCATTTTGGTACTGCCATCCTCGAGATCGCAAACCACTATTTCTTTGGGTTCTAAAAAACGCACCAAACGATCTGAATGTGTTGCCACAATCAACTGAGTGCGCTCAGAAGCATCCCGTAAAAGCGGAACAAGATGACGCAGTAGCTCTGGATGTAAACTCAGTTCTGGTTCGTCGAGTAGCGTTATGGTCGGTAAGTCCGAACTTTGCAGCAAAGCCACCAACCATAAAAACCGCAGTGTTCCTTCGGATAATTCACGTAAATACATCGGTTGCGAATAATTTTTATCCAACCAAGTGATCGTAGCAGTGCCAGCCGCAATCAAAGGAAAGCCAAAGCCCTTAAAATCTGGAAAAGCCGCCGAAATAATATCGGTCAATTGCTCAAAACGACTCGTATCTGATTCTTTAAGCGTATACAAGTACGAAACCAAGTTTTCACCATTGACACCGGGTAAAGTTGCAGGACGCAATGTTTGCGGCAAACGAATAGGGCTTTGTTTAGATACATTCAGTAATCCAGAACCATAGTAAGTGCAACCTGCCAAACCACGTCGAAACGATTCTGTCTTTTGGTATGTTTTTGGAACTTGTGAAAGGGCTGTTTCAAAAGCAGAAACATCCCAATTCGGAGCAATGTCCTCGTAATGTATCATTCCCTTGGAGGCTGAGATGTGTTTATACAAATTAGGAGACGTGTTTTCAAAATATTCTTGCTCAATTAATGATTCAGAGACGATTTCATAAGCAAAACCCTTCGTTTTTAAGACAAAATTATAATAAAATGAGTTGCTATTTAAGGTATGGGTTTCAAGAAATAATCTAAGTTGTTTTGTTTTGCCACGGGTTAGAACTTCTGAAATTCCACTTTGTTCAGATAACTCACCGTATAAATCTCCTCGAGCCGAAGCCGCTAGTAAAGAAAATGTGTCTAAAAAAGAGGTTTTTCCAGAACCATTTGCACCAATCAGCACCATCAAAGGACGCATCTCGAGGTCAATGTCCTCGAGACGACGATACCCCTGAATTTTTATTCGT
>JANNEE010000582.1:0-10374 GCA_031388325.1 Deinococcales bacterium | reverse complement strand
TCAAATTTCAGGCTGTACGCACCGCGTCCTCCAGTTAGACTGTGTAGGTCTGGGCTGTAATTCTGGACTTCTACTAACGGCACAAGGGCGCTGATGACGGTCACTGCGCCATCGGGATCCATACCTTGGACTTTGGCTCGTCTCGTGTTGAGGTCGCCTAGAATTTCGCCGGTATAGCGCTCTGGAACACGGACTTTTAGGAGCATGACTGGCTCGAGAAGGCTAGGTTTGGCTTTTTCCATGGCAGCCTTAAACGCAATAATTCCGGCTTGCTTAAAGGCAATGTCAGAAGAATCTACATCGTGGTAACTGCCTTCATAGACCACGGCTTTGATGTTCTGGACTAGAAAACCAGACAAAACCCCGTGATGCCTAGCTTCTTCGACTCCTTTTTCGACACTGGGGATGTACTTGGTTGGGATTGTTCCACCAACCACTTCGGATTTGAATTCAAAATCCTCTAAACTTGGCTCGAGACGCAGCCAACAATCGCCGTATTGTCCGTGTCCTCCGCTTTGTTTTTTGAATTTACCTTGGGCGCTCCCCACACCGCGAACTGTTTCTCGGTAGGCAATTTTTGGCGTGGTGGCTTTGACGCTCACACCCATAATCCCAAGTTTTTCGACTGCTACTTCTAAATGCGTGTGACCCATGCCCTCGAGTAAGGATTCTAAGGTTTCGGTGTTGCGTACCAAATGGAGCGTTGGGTCTTCCTCGAGTAACTTGCCTATCGCTGTGCCGAGTTTATCCTCATCGCTTCGCGTGGCAGCATGAATCGCAATACTGGTCATCGGTTCTGGCAGTTCAAGCGCTCCAAAATCTATTGGATTTTCGGGGTCGCAAATCGTGTCGCCGGTGTGCAAATCTGGGATTTTGGTGATTGCGCCAATCATTCCAGCCTCGAGAATCGGCACTTCCTTGAGGTCTTTGCCAACCAAAACATACAAATGGGCTGGACGAAAATCTTTATCGGTGTGCGAGTTATGGACGGTTTGACCCGCGTGAAGCGTGCCGCTCCAAATTCGTAGGTACGCCACTTTGCCAACAAACGGGTCTATTGCCACCCGCCAAACTCGAGCCGAGAGCGGGGCAGACGGGCTACATTCTCGTTCTTCACCGTCCGCGCCGATGACTGGGCGGCGTTCCTCGGGGGCGCGTAGGCAACCACGCATCAGTTCAAGCAGTGGTTCGATGGCGATTAAACCTGTGCCAGACACGGGAATAACTGGGAAAATCTCTGCCCGATGCACCGCATCTAAAAAGGCTTGTTGTAAAGTATCATCTGGAATTGGTTCGTCGGCAAGGTACAACTCCAGCAAATCTTCGTTGGTTTCAACAATCGCCTCGAGTAGCTTGGTGCGTTGCGCTCGAGCCGATTCTGCAAGGGCTTCTGGGATACTCGAGACTTCGAGCTTACCGTTCAGGTAGGTGTAGGCTTTATCGGTCAGTAAATCTATTACGCCCCTAAAATTGCTCTCTGTGCCTATAGGAATAAAAACTGCTACCGCATGAGGCGATAAGGTATCTTGGACACTGGCAAGCGCCCCAAAAAAACTGGCGTGTTCACGGTCTAGCTTGGTAATTGCCACGACTCGAGGCAGCCCAAATTCCTCGGCGGTGTTCCAAGTGCGTTCTGTGCCGACGGCTACGCCAGCCGTGGCATTGACCACCACAAGGGCAGAATCGGCAGCCCGCAATGCCCCGCGAATTTCCCCGACAAAATCGGCATAACCGGGGGTGTCTAACAAGTTGATTTGTGTGTCTTGCCACGTCACATTTAAGACACTGGTGGCAATGCTCATGCCTCGGCGCTTTTCGGCTTCGAGGTGATCCGAAGCCGTTGTACCGTCCTCAATCCGTCCTAGGCGGTCTTTAAGACCAGTTCTAAAAAGCATTGCTTCGACCAAACTGGTTTTCCCAGCACCATTATGACCAACCACCGCCACATTTCTGACGCGCATAATCCACCCCTTACATTAAATGAAGGCTTAGACCCGAGGTTCTTGAAGAACTCAAGTCTACACCCAAAGACAGCTTCAACGCCGCCACATCCAAAGTCTGATGGCTTTGCGTACATCCAAGTTGAAGCGCTTTAAGACCAGAAATTGTTGCAACAATCTTTGGTGGAGGAATTTTATGTCAACCAATACACGTAACCTCAGTCGTCGTCAAGCCCTCGGAAGCCTCGGAATGATGGGCGTGGGTGCTACCCTCGCCGCCTGTGTGCCAACAGTAGTTGCACAAATGCCAGATATTGATGTGGATGTTCTTAACTTCGCGCTAAATCTCGAGTATTTAGAAGCCGAATTTTACTTACAAGCTGCCTTTGGACGCTCGCTCAGTGCCGCCGACAGTGGCGGGGGTCCTGCGCCAATTGGTGGACGCAAAGTCACTTTTGCCACCCCTGCGATTCAGGCATACGCCGAAGAAATTGCTCTGGACGAAGAAGCCCATGTCAAGTTTTTACGAGCAGCCCTTGGTTCTAAAGCTGTGGCACGTCCACAAATAGACATCGGTCCAGCCTTTGCCGCCGCCGCCAATGCTGCTTTTGCCGCAACCTTAACCCCAGCCTTTGACCCTTACGCCAACGAGTTGTTCTTTTTGCACGGTGCATTTATTTTTGAAGATGTCGGTGTAACCGCCTACAAAGGCGCAGCCCGTTTAATCACCAACAAGGACTTTCTCGAGGCTGCCGCCGGAATTCTTGGGGTTGAGGCGTACCACGCTGGCGAAATCCGTACTCTGTTGTACCAACAAAAAGACACCATGACCCCATACAACGTGACTGTCGAAACGATTGTTCAAAAAATCTCGGATTTGCGTGGCAGTGTAGGCGGCGGCAAAGACCAAGGTCTGGTGGTTGGTGGAAAAGCCAATATCCTGCCTACCGATGCCAATTCGATTGCCTTTAGCCGTAGCACCGCCGAAGTCTTAAAAATTGTTTACTTGGGTGGCACAACAAGCGGCGGCTTCTTCCCGAGTGGCTTAAACGGCAGTATCAAGTAGAATATAGCTATGAGGCAGGGCAGCTTTGGGCTATGAAAAAGCTCAAAGCTCGAGACTCAAAGCCCAAAGCCTCAAAACCGCAAGTCCCAGAGCGCCCCAAGTGCCTTGGATAACTCCCATTCTCTTACCAACACCACATCGGTTTTGAAGGTACTGTACGCCATAATACTGACCCCTGCTTGTGCCAGTGCAGTGGTCAGTTTTGCCATTACACCGACTGTCTCGAGTGGAAAATCTTGGGACAAACGAATTGCTCGGTAATGCCCGTTGGCTCTGGCTTCTGGGTACAAATGGGCTATTTTTTGCCAAGTCCCAACCTCGAGAATCAGGGTCGTTTCAAACGGGTCTTCGATTAAAACCCGCAGAGCGCCAGTGGCAGGTAGCCTAATTTCGGTATTTGGCAATAAAGAAATCAGGGCGTATTCCCCCTCGAGAACATCTAGGACATCATTACCGCGAGGCGAAAAGTCTGTGCGAACCGAGGAAATACCCATAACTGTATCCTAACATTCTTGGTTTAACCAGCCAAACATGGGTATGCTTAACCAGCCAAACACTGGTACGCCCCAAGTAGGGTTTGCGGCGTGTCACTCGAGGCTCGTACCGTGATTCGGTGCGGATTTGGGGCAATCAAATGGGTGCTGTCGGTAAATGGGTCAATGTGAATCCCTTGGGCATTTAAGCGCCGTAGGCTGCTGGTGGCAAGCGGTGTGCCGCAGAGCAGTAAATTTTCAAAGCAGTTGTTTTGCGATAACTGGGCAATCACTTCCGACAACGCCTCGAGCGAATGGCGTTGCACTTGGGCGGCTGGAATTCCAAACGCACTTGGCGGTAATTCAAGGTACAAGGCACAGCCTGATTTTTGTAAGGCAGCTCTGGCTTGGGTCACGGCTTTGGCAATGCCTTGTTCGTTCGGCTCGAGGGCAACGGTACTTAACCCTGCGGCTTTTAGGGTTTTGAGTTGTTCTATTTTTTGCGAGTTGCCACCAAGGGCAAGCAGGGTTGGGGCAACCAAATCGGTACGCTCAAAGTCTGGGGCTTCACCAACTGCAAAAGCCGCACCAATTGCCCGAGCAAGGTTGGCACTGCCCGCCCATAAAACGCTTTGGGGGTCTGGAACACTGGCGACTAGGTTCTCAATATCGCCTCGGTTGCCTCCATCCACAATCACAAAACGGGCTTGCTCGAGGGCGGCTTGGATAGTCTGCGGGTTTATATCACGCACCAACGCCACCGCACCAAGCCCTTCACGCTCGAGTAAATCTGGGATGTTGGCATCATAAACTGGGTTCAGTCGGTCTCTGGCTAAACTGCTGCGGTGAAGCGGCGAACCATGCCAAAAAACTGTACCATGCCGCACTTCAAAGCCTTCGAGCGGACTAAAGGCGGCTAAAATCACCTTATTGCGCCCACTGGCTTCAAGAGTCGCAAATAAGTCGTCCCATGGGCGACGCAGGCTCGAGTCAAAACGAAAAAATGCAATTTGGCTGTTTCGCAAATTTCGCCCCAAATTCTGTAAGCGGGTTCTCGAGTCGAGCTTAGAAAGCCCACGCAAATCTGCGTCTAAAACCAAAGCACTGCCGCCGACGGTTTTTTGGCTGTGTTCATGCAGGAGCAGCGTGGTCTCATGCCCAGCCCGTGCAAAGGCACTGGCGACCCGTGTAGCATCGAGAATAGAATCTGTGACCGCAGCCAATTGCATTGAGTACCAAGTTTACGTCATGGCAGTGTCAAATGCTAGAGTTTACAGAGGTAAAAAATTAAAAACATTCCGAGCTATTGCTCCTAGAATCTGGAATTTTGCCAGTCAAATTGTTGAGTGCTTTACACAAGTTACTCATGATGGTGTATCATCCTATGTTACGGTATTTGGAGGCTGCTAAGTCGTATTCAAAATAGGGAAGCGCAAGGTCTCGGGTTACATCGGTCAAACGATGTCATGCTCGAGAACACGAGGTAAGGATTATCGAAAAGCGGTGGTAACACCATAATCTGCGGATGTCCTTCGGCTGTACCCCCAGCCGCCCGAATCAAAAAGCCCTTAGAAAACACGTTGCAAAACGGACACAAACTAAGGAGCAGGGAATTTCCAGACTCGAGAATAACTCGAGTTGCTGTATTTGTGAGGTTTTTTCATGTGCGGAATAGTTGGTTATATTGGAACACGCAACGCCACCGAAGTCTTAATCTCTGGTCTTTCTAAACTTGAGTATCGTGGCTATGACTCTTCGGGGGTGGCAGTTCATAATGGCACAAATCTTGAAGTGCGTAAAAACGCGGGTAAACTCGCTATTCTACAAGCCGAATTAGCCCAAGAAAATCTGCTTGGCACACTTGGTATTGGACATACACGCTGGGCAACCCACGGCAAGCCCAACGATGTCAACGCCCACCCACACGCCTCTGAAGATGGTCGGATTGTGATTATCCACAATGGCATTATCGAAAATTATTTGCCCTTAAAAGAGGCTTTAATGTCTCGAGGACACGTTTTTAAGTCCGAAACTGATTCTGAAGTGCTGGCGCATTTAATCGAAGAAAAATATGAGACCACCCGTGGCGCGTCCGGTTCGGGTAATCTCGAGCGGGCAGTCCGCCATGCTTTAGCCGAGGTACGCGGCGCATATGGAATTGTGGTTACGCACCGTGACCACCGTGAAATTGTGGCAGCCAGAACCGTTTCGCCGCTTGTTATGGGTGTGGGGCATAACGAAATGTTTTTGGCTTCCGACGTGCCAGCACTGCTTAATTACACTCGAGAAGTGGTGTTTTTACACGACGGTGACATGGTTGTGCTGTCTGACTCGAGTTACCGCATCATGGATCTTCAAGGCAACACCGTCTCTCGAGAAGTCAGCCACATTGACTGGGATGCCGAAGCTGCCGAAAAAGGTGGTTTTGACACCTATATGCTTAAAGAAATCTATGAGCAACCCCAAGCCTTGTCAAACACCTTACTTGGGCGTTTACATGACGAGACTGGCGAAGTTGAATTAGAACTTAACCTTGACCCAGCCAGTTTTAAGCGCATCAGCATCATTGCTTGTGGTACTGCCTTTTATGCTGGTCTGGTCGGCGAGTATTTAATCGAGCAGTTGGCTCGAGTTCCAGTCGAAATAGATGTTGCTTCCGAGTACCGCTATCGTCAACCATTGGTTTCAGAAAATACCCTAGCGATTGTGATTTCGCAAAGTGGCGAAACCATAGATACTTTAGAGGCATTGCGCGAAGCCAAAAAAAGCGGCGCGAAAACATTGGGTATTATTAACGCCAAAGGTTCGAGCATGACCCGTGAAGTAGACGACACCTTGTATATTCATGCAGGACCAGAAATCGGTGTGGCAAGCACTAAGGCGTATACCAGCATGGTCAGTGCCATGCTGATGCTGGCACTCTGGCTTGGACGCGCTAGGGGTACGCTCGATGCAGTCAAAGGCGCAGAACTGATTCGCAGCGCAAGGGAATTGCCGCGCTTGGTTGAAGAGGCATTGAATGAGACTCGAGTCGCCAACATCAAACGTATCGCAGAAAAATACAAAGATGCCCGTGATTACCTGTTCCTCGGACGTGGTGTAAACAGCCCAACCGCTTATGAGGGCGCACTGAAACTCAAAGAAATTAGTTACATTCATGCCGAAGCCTACGCTGCCGGCGAAATGAAACATGGACCGATTGCTTTAATTGACGAAAACCTGCCCGTGGTGGTGATTGCGACCGAGAGCGTACTGCTCGAGAAAACAATCTCTAATATCCAAGAAGTTCGCGCTCGAGGTGGCAAGGTGATTGCCGTGGTAAGTGACGGCGACACCGAAGCCAGCCGCCACGCCGACGATGTGATTATTGTGCCTAAAAGCCATGAAATGGTTTCACCAGTGGTGAATGCGGTAGCCATGCAGTTATTGGCGTACTTTACCGCCACAGTGCTGGGTAAGGACGTGGATAAACCGCGTAACTTAGCCAAATCTGTGACGGTTGAATAAATTTAAGTGTGTGAAAAGTGTAACTACTCAGGAGGTGTTAGGTAGCACTAAATTGGCAGGTAACCCCCAATAAACCAACATCTAACCCAATCTCGAGTCCAGCCATTGGCACAACAGGAAGCTGATTTGGTCTTGGATTTGGGGTACTATGAGATTTGCGGATTTAGTCGTCCTGCAAGATAATCGTGTTGACCGTAGTATTTTGTACTTTGGTCGCACGGTTACTCTTTTAGCACAACGTATTTAGACTCACTTCAAACTTCTGGAACAGTGTTTCCTACTCGAGCCGAGCGCGTCCAATCATCTCGAGGGCAGTTTCATCATTTGGCGGATGCACCAAGCCAGCCCGAGCATCGCGAAAATGCCGCTCTAAACTTAAAACTCGGGTCAGGGCATTGCCACCCGCCACCCGAAGCGCCAAATCTGTGGCGGTCACAGCCGCATTGGTACAGAGATACTTTGCTCCAGCCAAAGCAGGTAGCAAAACATCTCGAGAATCCGTTGTTACCCATCGCTCAGAAGTTTCAAGGAGGATTGTCTGGGCAGCTTTTAAGGTCAGTTCAATCAAACCAATTTTTTGCTGCACCCCTGCTAAACTCGAGATTGGCTGCCCCAAAGCTGTCGGGATTCGGGTTTTTGTGTACCGCACCACTTCATCGAGTGCCGCAATCCCAATTCCTAAATAAGTGGCTGACATGGCTGCCCAAAACCAAGCTGTACCAGATGAACTTGAGGCGGTTGGCATAATAAAGTCCGAGTCTGGAACAAAAACATGGTCAAAGACCACATCATCTGCCGCACTTGAACGCAGACTGAGCGCATCCAGCCAAGTTTTTTCAAAGCGCACCCCATCAGCCCCAACAGGCACAATCATCCGTCCTGTAGGCTCGAGAACCCCAGTTATCTGACCTGTGGGAGTCCCAGTTAAAGAAGCATGAACCATAAAAAAATCTAAACATGTTCCGCCAGTTGTCCAATTTTTACGCCCCGATAATCGCCACCCTCCCGCCACTTTTTCTGCCACAGTACGAAACGCCCCACCTCGAGATGGGCTGCCCAATTCTGGTTCGGAAGCCAGCGCGTTAATTAACGCCCCTCGAGAGACCACTTCCTTAAAAATTCGATTCGAGATCTCGAGACTCCAAGCCCCAGATTCGGCTACACCACCAATCACATGGGCATTCATGGCAGCCGTTAAAGCCACAGCCGCGTCGCCTTGGGCTAAACAAATTTGTGCCAGCACAAACTCGAGCAGATTCGCGCCAAGTCCACCAAAAGCCTCTGGGACAGTTAATTTTGGATAGCTACTGTGTTTTAATTCGGTAAAACTGCTGATTGGCAATTCGCCACTACGGTCAAATACACCCGCTCGAGATGCCATGCTCAAAGCCAAGTGCTTGGCTAAAAGTACGAACTCGGTTTGTCGTGCGGTTAAATTATAAAACTCGAGAAGCCCCATGTGCGTTTATCATACCTGTTGGTTTTGGCACTGAACTCTATGTCAGAATACCTTCTATGACCACAATCCAAGTTATTGAGCCAGCCACCGAAAAAGTTCTTGCTGAAATTCCTGCTGCCAGTGCCGCCGATGTCAATACGGCAGTGCAACGTGCCAAACGTGCTTTCCCAGCTTGGCGAAAAACTGCCCCTAATGAGCGTGCCAAAATTTTATACAGCATTGCCAATCACATCGAAGCCAATTTAGAAAAACTGGCACTGCTCGAGTCAAAAAATGGCGGTAAACCCATCGGTAATGCCAAATGGGAAATTGGCGCGGTTGCCAATGTCTTCAGGTATTACGCAGGGGCGGTAGAACGGCACATGGGCGCAACCATTCCCGTGACTGGCGGCATTGCTATGACTTTTCTCGAGCCGCTTGGGGTGGTCGGTTTAATCACCCCTTGGAATTTTCCGCTTTATATTGCCTCTTGGAAACTCGCACCAGCCCTTGCTGCCGGCAATACTTGTGTCTTAAAACCCGCCGAACTTACGCCACTGACCGCCATCGAACTCGAGAAAATTGTCCTCGAGGCAGGACTGCCCGAAGGTGTGCTGAATGTCGTGGTTGGCACTGGACTCGAGGCTGGAAGGGCTTTAGTTGACCATCCAGATGTGGCAAAAATTGCCTTTACGGGCAGCACCGCCGTCGGTAAGGACATTGCTGCCAGAGCCGCCCAGAGTATTAAGCGCGTAACCCTCGAGCTTGGTGGAAAAAGCGCCAGTATCATCATGGATGATGCCGATATTACGGCTGCGGCAGCTGCCGTACCAAGCAGTGTTTTTGAGAATTCTGGACAAGATTGCTGCGCCCGCTCGAGAATCTTGGTGCATAAAAATGTACTCGATGATTTTATGAATGCCCTCGAGCCACATGTTAAAAATTACCGTGTTGGCAACCCAAGCGGTGATGTGGATATGGGTCCAATGATTTCGGCGCAGCATCGCGCTCGAGTCGAAAGCATCATCGGCAATACCAAAGTTAGCATTTTAGGCGGCGCTCCAAGTGGTGCGGGGTACTGGTTTGCCCCTCGGGTACTCGAGCCAGAATACGTGACAGACCGCGTGATGCAGGAAGAGATTTTTGGTCCAGTGACTGCCGTACTTACATTCTCAAGCGAAGCCGAAGCCGTAGAACTTGCCAATAACACCATTTATGGATTAAGTGGCAGTATCTGGACTCGGGATAACGCGAGGGCTTTACGCATGGCAAGGGCGATAGACTCTGGGGTTCTAAGTATTAACTCCAACTCGAGTGTCCGCTACACCACACCATTTGGCGGCTTTAAGCAAAGTGGTTACGGACGAGAACTTGGACCGAAAGCACTCGAGGCGTACAGCGAAGAAAAAACCGTCTATATCCGCACCGAAGAATAGTGTTGGCATCAATTTACTCGAGACGCGAAGTTCTGGCGTGAATACCAACAGTAACATAAATTTGACTTTTTATGTTTGTTTCATGTTAGAATTATGACCATGACCGAAAACTTTGATGCCGTCTCGCTAGGGCGACATCAGCAAATCCTCGAGACCGCTATCAAGTACGGTGTTGCCCGTACCAAAACACTTGCCTTGGCGTTTGGTGTTCATGAAATGACTGTGCGCCGAGACATGGATTATCTCGAGCATCAAGGACTACTAGAGCGGGTACATGGCGGCGCAAAAATTATTCAATCTACCAGCCAAGAAGTGGCGTACAGCTTGCGTTCGGCTCAGCACACCTTGGAGAAACAACGCATTGCCCGGGCTGCTTTAGAACTGATTCAAGACGGCGATACCATCGCCCTAGACTCAAGTACCACCGCTCGTGCCTTGGTACGGATTTTGGCGGTTCGCAAAGTTCAAGCGATTATCACTGGACTTGATGCTGCCAATATCCTTGCCGCGAGTG
>JANNEE010000535.1:0-2317 GCA_031388325.1 Deinococcales bacterium | reverse complement strand
TGGAGTTCGTCCAAGGGATTATCTGGAAAGCCTGTTGTGCCTATGGGTAAGGACACACCAGTCATCGAATGCCATTGGTGCAGTTCAAGTTGTGGCGTGCAATACGTCTTTTTTGTGAAAATTGGATCGGTCGGGATCATAATTTTCCTCCTTTGGTTTGTTTTACTCTATCTAACAAGCGTCACACAAGCGTCACACGAAGCATTACATCTGAAATTGTTAAGTTGCAAAGCACGACCATAAACACTATCACATTTTAATAAATTAAGTCCTAAGCTATTAAAAAGCAACTACAGTGTCTCCATTTCTTGGCTGGCGCGAGTAGCCCGACAGGTGCTGTTTTACGAGCAAGAAGCTCGAGTAGGCGCAAGGTGCTGTTTTATGAGCAAGAAGTAGCGGTTTTGGCGTAGACTGGAAACCATATGATTGCACAGGTTGTCGGCTACGGAATGATTGATGGACTTGGGAATAATCCAAAAGACTGCTTTGCCAACATGGTCAATGACCAAGATTTTGTAACTGACCTGAGTTTTTTTGTCAATGGGCAAATCACCAGAGGAATTCAAGTTGATTATACGACTTTGCAGTTACCAACTGATTTTTCGGATAAGGGAATCACCCAAACCCAGCGCCTAGCCATGCACGCTACTGCTCAGGCAATTACCCATGCCAATTTGCCGCACAGTTCTAATGTTGCCGTAATTTTATCCACAGTCAGTAACGATGCCGAATTTATCGAAGAGTATTTTTCTAAGTTTATCGAGAACCGCAGGGTCAGTCCTCGAGCCGTGGTCAATCGTTTACCCGATATTGCTTGCAATCAAATTGCTTGTCATTACGATTTTCGCGGGGTTTCGTATTCGTTATTTGCCTCTTGTAGCACTGGTTTAATGTCCATAGATAGCGCCATGAAATTGCTCGAGGACTACGATTATGTGGTGGTTGGCGCAGCCGACGCGGGGTGCTTTGGTTTTTCGATGAAGTATTTTGCCTATATTGGCGCTTTGGGTAATTTTAGTGCGCCTTTTGATGTTTCCCGCAAAGGTTTTTGCATGGGTGAAGGGGCTGGTACACTGATTTTACAAAGTGCCGATAAAGTCAAAGAGTATGGCAGTACTGTTTATGCCACGCTCTACCCTGTTGGCATGGCATCGGACGCTTATGATGCGACTTTTCCACATCAGGACGGACGGGGGGCAATTTTAGCCATAGATAAAGCCATGAAGCACATTCCACCCAACGGAATTCACGCCGTCAATGCCCATGCGACTTCAACCCCGATTGGCGACGCAGTAGAATATAAGGTCTTAGCCGAAAAATTTCCTCATATTCCGATTTACGCCCCAAAAAGTAAAATCGGGCATACCTTAGCCGCTTCTGGGATTCTCGAGACGATTTATGCGATTGAATCTATGCGTCATGGGGTTATTCCGCAAATTCATAACTTAAAACACTGTGATTTTTTGCGTGAGGAAGGCAAGCTCAATTTCACCTCGAGCCAATTTGGTGCTGAACCGACCTTAAGAACCCTGAAAAACTCGTTTGGCTTTGGTGGCAAGTGCGCCTCGATGGTGATTGAAGTGACAAGGGACAGCTAAGGGCTTTGAGGGTTGAAGGGTTTCCTCTTTCACCTTTCGCCTTTCGCCTCTCTCTAAGGCGTAAGATACCCTAAATGAAGCCGAAATTTTCCTATGCTTGGGTTGTCGTGGCAGTTACAGCCGTGGTCTTGTTGGTCACGGCTGGCGCTCGCAGTGCGCCGGGGGCTTGGCTGATCGAAATGGAACGTGACACGGGCTGGTCAAGGGCGAGTTTATCCTTGGCAACCGGTCTGGGCTTAATTTTATTTGGTTTGGGTGGTCCTATTTCTGGGTTGCTGATGGCAAAACTAGGGGTTCGGGCAGTCACCGCCGCCAGTTTAATCATTACAGCCCTCGCCATGTGGCTTTCAAGCCGAGTGCAGACCCAACTCGAGTTAAATCTGTTCTTTGGGTTGTTGTCTGGTATTGGTACAGGTTTGGTTGCCAGTGTGCTTGGGGCGACCATTGCCAACAGGTGGTTTGTCGAACGGCGTGGTTTGGTGATTGGGATTTTTGGGGCAAGTACCAGCGCAGGGCAGTTGGTCTTTTATCCGCTTTTGACGACTTTAGCAGTCAATATCGGCTGGCGCTCGAGTGCCTTGATTCTCGCCAGTATTACGATTGCGATTCTTGTGCCAGTCTTATTTTTGATGCGTTCTGACCCGTCCGAAGTCGGGCAGCGTCCATTGGGGGCTACTTCGGAGACTCCACTAACACCGCCTCAAGCCGACCTTGGAATC
>JANNEE010000488.1:0-3987 GCA_031388325.1 Deinococcales bacterium | reverse complement strand
TGGAGTTGTTGGTCTCGAGACTGGTGCTGGCTCAATCTTAAAGACGGGTGGATCAGAAACGACTGGGCGACTAGGGGTGCTAGGTGTTTGTGTCGCCGCAGTGGTGGTCGGAGTTACAGATGGCGTTGTTGGATTTGTCGTGTTTGTTGGATTAGAATTGGTATTTGTAGGTGTTGTGGCTTGAATTGGGGCTTGAATTCTAGGCGAAGCCGCCAAAATTTTAGGGGTTATTGAAAAAACTGAGCCAGCAACAAGCCCTGTTGTTGGTGGTCGTGGCTGGACTGCTGCTGTTGTTGCTGCCTGTGGAGTCTTGGTAATCAGCACCTTTGGAATGACTGGACGTTGTTGGGCAACAACCACTGGAACAGGTTTGACAGTGGTGCTTGTTCCGGCTGGGGCTGCTGCAACACCCGAACTACTTGTTGGTCGTGGTGCAAATGGTGAGGACACAATTGGGGTTCGGATTACCTGCGGCGCAGCTGTTGGACGAACAATGGTTGGTTGTTGTGGTTGTGGATTAAATACCGCAATCGCAGGACCACCTTGATTGCCCGAATTAACCACAGCCACGGCTGTAGAACCCGATTGCGGCAATGGTGCAAATGGATTGACCACTCGAGGCGCAACAGGTTTTGGGGCTGGTTTAATGGCTGGTTTGGCAGTTGGTTTTGTACTCGAGGTAGCCGTAGCTGGTTTGGGCTTATCGGCAATCAGTGGAATATTGCCAGCCTCTACACCTGTACCCGCCGCCGTTGTGGGCGCAGTAGTAGTGGTAGGTGTTGTGGCTGTGGGCGCTACGACAGTCGGGGTTGTGGTACTTGGCGTGGTAACAGGTTGTGTTTGTACGATTGGGTCTGGAACTGGGGTTGAGGGTGGATTTAAGGCAAACCAAACACCGACACTGCCTAAAAGGGCAAGCAATCCGACTCCTAAAAGCATAGGTGTCGAGACTTTAGGGAGGTTCATGCCTTGTTTTTTAGCTGGTGCGGTTTGACTCACCTCAGATTCGCTCAAATCATCTTCGAAGTCACTCATCGCGGTACCTCCGGGGTTATTACGGGTGTTGTTATTGCTGGGACTTGACACAACGGGTTAAGTGGGCGATCTACTGCCCCTCGAGCCGCGTCATAAACATAGGCGATTACAGAAATCGCGGCGGTTAATTTAGGGTCAGAAGTCGTTTCTGAAGTGGTGTTATTATTGTTACCACCAAGCGTTAAGTTGACACCATCCATACGTAAGAAACGCTGTTGGCTCTCGAGGGATTGCAAAATTCCGATGACTGATGTAAATGAACCAGTCACATTCAAGGCTGTGCTGACTGCCCTGACTCCAGCAGGCAATACACCCGTGGTTGCACCAACTGATCTACCAAGGCTATTGATTTGCCCTTTGTTATTGCCAATCTGCAACTTAAAGGTTCGCATTAAGTCGGCATACTGTTCTTTACTTGGTAAGGCATTGAGGAATTCCTTGCGTTGGACTTGTAAATCGGCAACCACTGTACAAAGCTGCGGCACATTGGCTTTGGCACGGTTGCCTACAGCAATTTTTTGGTCAAGGTCGGTAATTTCGGTTCTTAAGGCAGCCTGTTCGTCTAAGACGGGTTGATACATTTGGGTGTACCACAGGACAGCTAAAAGGATCGTGACCACCAAAACAATCAATGCAATCATTTGACCGGTTAAACGTGAAAACAACGAAGAGATATTAGACATCATTGTCCTCCTGGTGGCGTGGCTGCGGGTGGCGGCACGGGTGTGGCGGCGGCAGCATCTACAAGCCCTACGGTGGCATTAAAGGTGTACCTTGAGTTTGTGCTGTTGTTGTCCTGCCCTCGGGTCACCGAACCCAAGTTGATTCCAAAGCGGTCACTGTTTTCAAAGGCACGTTGGAAAGTTTCAACATCGTTTAAGCTGGTGGCTTGGGCATTAAAGGTTACTTCGGTGGTGACTGGTTTACCATCATATGCGCCCGTGGCTGCTTGGTTGGTGGCAACCGCAGGGTCAATCCGACGCAAACCCATATTCTGCAACGAAGCCGCTAAACGGCGCGGGTCTTCTAAGCTACGTGGGATTTGTGAAGTAAAGGTGCGGATTTCTTTTGACCAAGCCACCCGTTCGCGCTCGAGTTGGGCTTTGATGCTGGTTGTGGCTTCGAGTTCACGTTGTTGGGCGGTGAGTTCGTTTTGGGCAGTGATGTATTTTTGCAACAATGCCAGTTCGGTATTGCGGTCATCTCTGGTTTGCACCAATTGGTCACGTTCGGAATTTGCGGCTAACTGCATACCAATCATCACTGCTAAAGCAACAAGTGGCACAGCAATGGCAATTAAACGCCACCAGCCCGGCTCAACACGTTTACGCAGGGTCTTTGGTAAAAGGTTAATTCTAATCAAGTCCACTCACCCCCCGCATCGCTAGTCCGAGCGGTACAGCCAACTCGGCGGCTGATGACCGCAAAAATGCTGAATCAAACTGACTGTCATCAAAGGCAACCGATAACCACGGGTCACCCACTTCGACTCGGAAACCCAAGGTATCGCCAATCGCGTCAGCAAGCCCACGCAATTTTGCACCGCCACCAGACAAGTACATTCGATCCACAGTAATGTCGCCAGACTGCACACGGTAGAACTCAAGCGAACGACGAATTTCGGTGGTTAGGTCAAGTAGAGGTGTACGAATCGCATCAAAGATTTTAGCAGGAGAATACTTTTCTTTATTGACATCAAAGTCGAGTAAGTCCTCTTCGTCTTCGGTCGGGATGGTGGCAGTGGCGTACTGCAATTTGATTTCTTCGGCAGCATTAAAGTCTAAGTTAAAGGCTTTTTGAATCGCTACAGTAAAATCGTCGCCAGAAACATTGATGGTACGGTTGAGTAAAATTCTTTCGCCGCGCACCAAAGCAATGTTGCTGCTCGAAGCGCCAATCTCGAGAACCACACCAACTTCGCCACCTTCGGTGAACCTTGCACCCGTAAGCGTGGTTTTGTTGAGGTGTTCGCCTAGTAAACTGCCCTTTAAGGCTCGTAAACCCGCAAATGGCTTGACATCTATCACCACTGGCTCGAGACCTGCCAGTTTAATCACTTCGACTAGGCGGGCAATCACTTCTTGCTGGGCGGCGGCAATCATCACTTCCATTTGACCATCGGCTGGAATGTCATCTGGGTTATCGAGCGTATCGTAATCCAAAACCACTTCATCTATTGGAAAAGGAATATAACGTTCGGCTTCCCATTTGATCGCATCGTCCAGTTCTTTGCTGGTCATTTTGGGAACAGAGACAATACGAGTAATGGCAGACTGCTGAGCCACTGCCGTTACAACATATTTGTTGCGGATTTTCTTTTCTGCCAAAGCCGCCTTGATTTCATTGGCAACAGCTTGCGGTTCAACCACTTGACCATCGCTGACAGCGCCAGGAGGGGTTGGTCGAATGGCGAGATTACGCAATGTTGGCGGACTGCCCGCCTTTAACTCCACGATTTTGATCGTACTCGTGCCAATCTCGAGACCAATAGCCTCGATTTTAGGATTGACGAGCCGGTTCATCAGGTCTTTCATATGCCCCCTCTGGTCGAGGAATTCCTAATTTCACGACGACTTCCACTAATAAATCCACTTGCAGACTCGGCAAGTATACAACGGAAATGCGTTTCAAAGTACAAACACATTCTAGGGATGACTGCGGGTCTGCCAAAAATAGGCTCTGACCAGCGCCGAACTCCAAAGCGAGAATTTGCAATCATATTCGGGCATCAGTATACAGTGCCAGCAACATAAATTGCATCTATACTAAAAAAAGGTACGCCCTAGAGCGCACCTTTTGCTGCAAAAAACAAGGTTAAGCTGTTCTGTACGCCTCGAGTAAGACTTTTGCAAACTCCAAGGTGCTTTGTGTTCCACCCAAGTCACGGGTGCGAGGTCCATGCTCTAAGGCTGTTTCGACCGCTTTCTCGAGACGGGTGGCGGCAATTTCTTC
>JANNEE010000481.1:0-2894 GCA_031388325.1 Deinococcales bacterium | reverse complement strand
GCCATTCACAAAAGAATTTGACCCGACCACCGCCCAACTCTTAAAGCTGATTAACGGCGAACGAGTCCCAATGGCAGACGCAGCCCAAAAACTCCGCATCAGCCCAGAAGATGCGATGAGTCGGTACAGAGCCAGTAATTTTAAGTTGTATAACTTGTATAGAAAAGCAAAAGTGGCTGTTTAAGGCTTAAACTCAAGGCTCGAGACCTGTGCATCAGGGTCTCGAGTTTTTGTCAACAGTTTGGGAAATTTTCGTAGGAGCATTGATTTTTAAGTAAAATCGCTTCTAAAATTACGGTAGACTACGCCACATGAAAACTTTTGGAGTGGCATTACTTGGCTGTGGACGCATGGGCATCGAACACGCCCGAACCTTGATTGGCATTGGCAACGCCAAAGTCGTCGCTGTTGCCGACCCGTTTGAAGCCTCCCGAGCCGCCGCCAAAGCCCTGACTCGAGCCGAATATGATTTTGTCAACCCAGTGGATGCCATTCATGCACCTGGCGTAGATGCAGTGCTGATTGTTACGCCGACCCCAACCCATGCGCCGTTAATCGAAGCCGCAGCCAAGGCGGGTAAAGCTATTTTTTGTGAAAAACCTGTGGCACTAGAATTGGCTCGTACCCAAGCCGCGCTCGAGATTGTGCAGCAAGCAGGTGTGCCGTTCCAAATTGGCTTCAATCGCCGTTTTGACCCGCCATTTATGCTGGCTAAACAAAAATTACTTAATGGCGAACTCGGCACAATTCGCCAATTTAGAGCCGTTGGACGCGACCCAGCCCCACCCAGTCTCGAGTACCTGAGTATTTCAGGCGGGCAGTTTATAGACCAAGCGGTGCATGACCTTGACATTGCCCGTCATTTGGTGGGCGAAGTTGAAGAAGTCATGGTTTGGGGAACAGCCCACAACCCAGAAATCGCTGCCCTAGGCGACTCAGACACCACCACCACAATGCTGCGTTTTAAGAACGGGGCAATTGGGGTAATCGAAAACTCGAGAACCAGCACTTACGGCTATGATGTCACCACCGAAATTTTTGGTACAAATGGCAAATTAGTCCTTGATGCCACGCCAAAAACCCCAGTCTGGCAATATGGACAAAATGCCAGTGGCACAGGACAATTAAGCGCCGACCATTATGATTTTTTTATGGACAGGTTCAAAGAAGCCTACAAACTCGAGCTAGAAGCCTTTTTTAAGAGCTTGGAAAACGGCACAACCCCAAATCCAAGTGCCGAAGATGCTTTTGAGAGCCTGCGTTTAGCCGTAGCAGCCACCCGTTCGTACCAAGAAAAACGTAGTGTTAAACTTGAGGAAATTGTGTAGGCTTGAGGCTTATTCAAGCTCTATTTTAATACCACCGACCATGCCAGCAAAAAGATTGTAAAGTGCAGCATAAATTGCTCGGCTCACCATCCACAATCCATTCGGCTAAATACTTGCCTGCTCCACCCGCACTGGCAATGCCGACACTGTTAAAACCAGCCATCACAAATAACCCGCGCAATTCTGGGGTCTCGCCCATTAAAAAATTGTTGTCTGGGGTAAACGACTCTGGACCATTGACAAATTTCTCAAATTTTGCCTTCTCGAGACTTGGAATCCGCCATTTTCCTGCCTCAAGTGGGTCGGCGTATTTTGCCCAGTCTGGCTCGAGCAGGGCGTTGCTAAAGTCAGATGGAACGGGTTGCACATCCCACGGTTTGGTGTACGCCTGAAATGCCCCAAGCATAATTTGGTTGCCCTCACCACGGTAATAAATACAGCGATTCGGGTCACGCCCAACGGGAAGCTCATCAAACACGCCGTCTATGGCTTCCGAGACCACATAATGATGTTCGACAGGAAAAAGCGGGATGCTCACGCCAATTTTAAGCCCAAGTTCCCGAGTCCACATGCCACCGCACAGCACCACAAATTCGGCTTCAATATCGCCATTCTGGGTTCGTACACCCGTCACCCGACCGTTTTGGCGCAGTACATCCAGCACTTGCACATGCTCGAGAATTTTTGCTCCACCCATTTCTGCGCCTTTTGCCAATGCCAGTGCGGTTTCTTTTGGTAAGCACTTGCCATCATCGGGCAGCCACGCCGCGCCTAGCACATCACCCACTCGCATGAGCGATCCCCATTTGGTAAACGCTAAGTCTGGGCTAATCATTTCGGCTTTGACCCCAAAAAGTTCTGCCATTGCCATGGTGCGCTCCAACTGAATCATGCGTTCAGAACTGGTTGCCACAATCAAACTGCCTGTGGTTTTCCAGCCTGTGGCTACGCCCGTTTCTGCCTCGAGCCGTGGATAGAGTTCCACGCTGTACTTATTGATTTTGGTCATGCTGTTGCTGGTACGCAGTTGCCCGACCAAGCCTGCCGCGTGCCAAGTCGTGCCACCCGCCAAGGCATTCTGCTCGAGCAGCAGCACCTCCGACCAGCCAAGTTTGGTCAGGTGATACGCCACACTTGCACCGACAATGCCACCGCCCACAACAATCACTCGAGCCGAAGAAGGAATCATGGGTTATTTTAACTCGAGATTGTCAAGAATCAAGGTTGACGCGCATAGGTACTCTGGTTACGGAAGGCAAAAACGCCGCCACGCAGACGAGTTTCTTTTAAGGTTGTCAATTTATTTTGTTCTAAAGTAATGGTACGCCGAACTTCGATTTTTGCGCCAATTTCTATTTCATTGCCCAATAAGACTGCTTTACCAAACCCTTTTTTGATTAGAACGGCAAAATCACGGCTGGTGTATTCCTGAATAACGGTCTGTCCTTTGGTTTGCACACGGTAGGTCGTGCCATTCCAAATGTGGGTTTCAAAACTAGGGACTGGTTTGCCGAAATCATCATAGACAAAATCCCAAATTGCAGTTGTGGCATTACTTGACTTGAC
>JANNEE010000456.1:0-26082 GCA_031388325.1 Deinococcales bacterium | reverse complement strand
TACCTGGTCATACAGCGCACCGCACCGTCAATACTGGCTCGAGTCCGCTTTTGTATTTGGGAATTTATCCTGCCAAGGCTGGACATGATTACGCGGCAATTGCCAAAGATAATTTTCGGCAAGTCGTTGTTGAAGTAGCTGGACAAGTACAAACTGTTTTGCGCCAGACGTGGCTCGAGTCTAAAGGAGCAACCCGATGAGTTACATCACTAAACCAATCCCCGAAACGCAGCCCGAAATCGCCTTGGTTACCCGTCCTTGGGGTTCGTTTAAGCAGTACGCCAACAATGCCGAAACGACCGTCAGCCTGATGACGGTGCTACCCAATCAACGCCTGAGTTTACAATTACACACGGCTCGAAGCGAACTTTGGATTATTTTAGATGACGGCGCAGAAATCCAAATTAACGAGACTGTGCTGCATCCAAAAGCGGGTGATGAACTTTGGATTCCAGCGCTGGCGCGGCATCGACTCTCGAGCCTTGGCGCGACGGTGCGGGTTCTCGAGGTGGCGTTTGGCAATTGGCAGCAAGCCGATATTGCCCGTTTTGCCGATGATTACGCCCGAGGAGACAACCCGTGAATTGGCGCAAAACCACGCAAACACTCGCGCCTGTGCAGCACCCAGCCACACCGAAAGGGCAGTACGATATGTACCCAGCTTTTGCGCTTGGGGCTGGCAAAATCGAGCTTGGTTTTGAAGCGCTTGCCGACCAGCTTTTAGAACATTCGGTTGTGACCATTGATGGCTACGGCGGGGTTTTCTGGCAGGATTTTCGGTGGCAATTAAACACTGTACTCGAGGCTCGAGGTATCAAAACAAACTGGATTAACGTCGAGACGGCTTTGTTTGACAGCCAGCTAATTGAAAATTTAGTACAGCCATTTTTAGGTGGTAGCGACCCAATTTTTGGTAAGCGTTTTACTGGGCAACTCGAGGATTTTTTTGACATGACCAAGCTGTCTGCCTTGCGCCCAGACCCAAGCGCTGGGTTTAATCTGATTTATGGCTGTGGGGCGGCACTTGCGGCTTGGACTGGGCTATTGGTCTATTTGGATGTACCAAAAAATGAGATTCAATTTCGCGCTCGATCAGGACGGGTCTCTAACCTTGGCTCGAGTCTGACCGAGGATGCCAAAAGCATCTATAAGCGAATGTATTTTGTTGATTGGATTGCGCTTAATCGGCATAAAGCTAAATTACTTTCGAGCTTAAATCTAATCGTTGATGCTCAGCGTCCAGACCAACCCGTGTTAATGCAGGGCGCAGATTTTCGGGCAGCACTCGAGACCATGACCCACAATTTTTTTCGGGTTCGCCCTTGGTTTGAACCAGGTCCATGGGGCGGGCAGTGGATTAAAAAACAAGTCCCAGATTTGCCTCAAGATGCGCCCAATTATGCTTGGAGCTTTGAATTAATTACCCCAGAAAATGGTCTGATGTTCGAGTCAAACGGCGTGATGCTCGAGGTTTCTTTTGATTTTTTAATGTTTTTTAATCACCAAGCAGTGCTGGGGCAAGCGGCAGCCCGTTTTGGTTTTGAATTCCCAATTCGCTTTGACTGGCTGGACACGGTTCAGGGCGGCAATTTATCGCTGCAAGTTCATCCTAGCCCAAGCTATGCCAAGCAGCATTTTGGCGAAACCTTCACTCAAGACGAAACCTACTATATACTCGAGGCAAATAACAATGCGACCGTCTACTTGGGTTTCCAAGCCGACCTTGACCCACTTGAGTTTCGCGTTGCCCTCGAGCAGAGCCAAGCGCAGAACACACTACTCGAAGTCGAAAAATTTGTACAGCGCCATACCGCCAAAAAACACGATTTATTTTTGATTCCACATGGTACAATTCATTGTTCTGGCGAGGGCAGCGTCGTACTTGAAATCAGTGCCACACCTTATATTTTTACCTTTAAGATGTACGACTGGTTGCGTTTAGATTTAGACGGAAAACCAAGACCGTTAAATATCGCTCGAGCTTTTGAAAACCTTGACTTTACACGGCGCGGTGAAGTCGTGCCGCAAACCCTGATTTCCAAACCAGTTGTGGCTAAAGAGGGTCTGAATTGGCGAATTATCCATCTACCGACCCATCCAAACCATTTCTACGACATTGAACGGCTCGAGTTTACCAGCAGCCTCGAGGTATTGACCGAAAATTCTTGTCATGTGCTGTGTTTGGTTGAAGGCTCGTCAGTGCGGCTCGAGACCGCAAATGGTCTGCACCAGCATTTTAATTATGCCGAAACATTTGTGATTCCAGCCGCCGCCACGTCTTATCGATTAACCAATCTAGGCGCTGGCGAAGCCAAAGTGATTCGGGCTTTTGTGCGCCCGCTCGAGTCAGCGATATGAACCAGACCTTGCATGGGGGCGCATGAAGCAATTCGTGCTTGGCATTGATGGTGGCGGAACAAAAACCCTTGCCACGATTTGCGATTCAGATGGCTTGGTGCTTGGCTCTGGGCAAGCTGGGGCTTCTAACATTGATGACGTAGGAATCGAGACCGCCAGGCAAAACATTGCCCAAGCTGTTGCCGAGGCTCGAGCCGCCGCCCAACTCGAGCTTGCACCATTTGCATCGGCTTTTTTAGGCTTAGCTGGTATTGTTTCGCCCAAAGACCGCGAGTTGGTTTATGGCATTGCCAAGCGCCTTGATTTAGCGCCAATTGTCGAAGCTGACCACGATTGCCGCATTGCCTTGGCAGGCGGGTTGTCTGGGCGGGAAGGCATTGTCTTGATTGTTGGGACTGGCTCGAGTTGCTATGGTCGCAATGCGGCTGGGCAAACATGGCGGGCAGGTGGCTGGGGGTGGCTGATTTCCGACGAAGGCAGTGGCTACGACATTGGCAAGCAAAGCCTGATGGCAGTAGTGCGTGCCTTTGATGGGCGTGGGGCAAAAACTGGGCTGACCGACCTGATGCTTGGCTTATTGGGTATTACGCACCCAGACCAAATGCTGCACCGCTTGTATCTGACTGGTTTGACCCGAGCCGAAATCGCGGCGCTTGCTCCGCCTGTCCTCGAGCTTGCCAGACAAGGCGATACGGTCGCCCTCGAGTTACTACATCGTGGCTGGCAGCAACTGTCTGAATGTGTGGTGGCGGTTGCCAAAAAACTCGAACTCGAGCAAGCCGAAGTTGTGCTGGTCGGTGGAATCTCGAGCAGTTGGGCAAAACCTTTTATTCAAAGCGCGATTATAGAAGCCTTACCAAACTGCAAAATCACCGAGCCAGAGTTATCGCCCGTCCTTGGCGCGTGTCTGTTGGCACGGCGCTTACTTATGAGGTCAGCATGATTATTCAACACCCGGAGTACCAACACGCCCTCGAGTTGAACCAAGAGACGGGTTTACCAAGCGCAATTTTTTTGCGCCAACAACCGTTGGCTCGAGTACGGCTCGAGAATCTACAACTTTCTTTGTTGCTGGATGGCACAGAAGTTCGTTCTGCGACTGGTGGGATAGATTACCAAGCGGCAATCACGCTGGCTGGTACGGTGGCAAATGGTGCGCCCGTCTGGTCTTCAAGTGCTGAAGGAGACGCTTGTGCTGTGCCAATTCGCCTTGGCGAGGCGGCTGCATATTTTGAGTGCTTATTTCGGCGGCATGGTCCAGCCCTGACGATGCGCTTGGTTGTGGTTGGCGATGCGAATTCAACCCAATTGATTCGCAACATCAGCCTAGCAGGCGATTTTATCTTTGAACCCGACGATTGGCGACTGAACGCGCCCGGAAATGGCATGGCTCGAGATACGGCTTTTGGTACAGTCAGCGCCTGGACTGGAATCTCAGCAATTGGTGGCTTGCGAGGCTCGAGTGCAGTGCTGCACATGGCTGGACGACATTATAGGGCGGCGTTGTGGTTGCGCCATGAACTCGAGGTCACCGATATTCGCGTTAAATCTGACCTTAAAAACACAGTTTCACTCGAGCTTGCGACCAATTTTGCTGCCGATTTAAGTTTGGTTCAAAACGCCAAAATAGACTTATTTGATTTTGATTGGCGTGTTCCAGATTTTGCAACATTCCCCCAGACCTTTGCGACTTGGCTGCGCTTAGGCGGTCATAGCACACCCGATAACCCGCCGACTTGGATTGCCAGCGCCAGTATTTTTGAAGCCCAGATTGGTTTCTCGGTTTTTTATCCCAATCATCGTTACGCCCCGTACCCAGAAGTAAGCGATTTAACCGCCGACCTCGAGCGAATCGCTGCCCTTGGTTTTAGCGTTATTCAGTTAATGCCACGCCAGCCCTACCCAAGTTATAACGTCCACGATTATTGGGATATTACGACCTCGTTTGGCAACCTGCAAGAAATCAAAGCGCTGGTTCTCGAGTGCCACCGGCTTGGGCTGCGAATTATTTTGGATGTGCTGCTGCACGGGGTGCTTGACCAAGAATCGATTGCGGCGGCGGCTGACGGCGTGCGGGCTGGACCATATGCTGGTCTCGTCTCGAGCCAAACCACCGACAGTTTTAGTGCCGATGTTGGCGAGTGGAGCGATTATTTGGTGGCATGGTCGCGGCACATTATCGACTTTGAACCATTTTGGAAAACCGGTAGCCCAGCCATTTCGCCTTTAATCGAGCAGCACCCAGACTGGTTTTTTAAGGATTCCAACGGCAAGATTGCGGGTATTTACACCAAAGCCTTTGATGCCCGAAACCCCGAATGGCAAGATTATTTTATCGCTGCAATGAAGTTTTTATTGTCTGAACTACAGATAGATGGCTTTCGTTTTGATGCACCAACCTATAACGATTTTCCCAACTGGGCGCAGTGGTCGCGCCACCGCGCCAGTTTATCGAGTTTGGCGTGTGTGCCGTTGTTTGAGCGTTTACGCCCCGAATTAAAAGCCGTAAAAGCCGATGCTTTAATGTACACCGAGCCATCGGGAATTTTACTGCGCCGTTCAATGGACTTAAATTATAATTACGACGAGCAGTGGCTGGTGACGGCTATCTCTGAGCCATCTAAAACCAAGCCTTGGAGTGTTTCGAGCGCTCGAGGTTTAGCCCGTTGGGTTCAAGACCGCGATGCGTTTTTACCAAAGGGCGCAATCACGGCGCATCATATTGATTCACACGATACCTTTTGGTGGCCCAGTTGGGGGCAAAAATGGCGACGCGAACAATTTAGCGTGGCTCACACACAATTACTGACCCTGATTTTTATGTCTTTGCCAGGTCCATACATGATGTTTATTGGTGGTGAAACAGGTATCGAAACGGTTTTACAAAACTTTAATGCCCTAAAAGCCGCAACTCGAGACTGGGCAAGCATGAACATTCAATGGCTGACCGATGAATTAATTCCAGAAAACGTTTTTGGCATGATTCGCAGCCATGCCACGCTCGAGATAATAACCTTGGTCAATCTTTCTGATACGCCCGAGACGGTTGTACTGCCCTCGAGTAAGACTGCGCCAATTATCCGCTTGGCAGTCGGTGCAGACCTAACTCTGCTACACATCACCGCCGCAAGCCTCGAGTTACCTGCCAAATCTGGGTTTGTCTTAGAGCGCCATCTGCATCTCGTATAGCTTGAGTTTGAGCAGAACCCTGACAGTAGTCCGATAAACGATTGCGTATACCAAATTGCAGAGGTCAAGTCACGTGTTAAACTCGATATGGAAATCAAAATGATAAGACCCCCTACTGCTCTAAGCTCAGGCTGCGAAATTGTTAAAATTTTTCCAATCACCAGAGCCGGTAGTGTAGCTCGAGAAGCCGCACTTGAGCTTTTGCCTTTTGTGGATGTGCTACTCACCGACCTCAAGTTGTTGACCCAGAAGAAATGCAGACTGTGACGCTTGTTGCAAAAAAATTCAGTCTCGAGGGGCAATTCCAGCCCGAAACTAAACAATTGGCAATAAGGCTCGAGCTTCAACAATCGGCATCCAATTTTCGCCCATTTTGGCATCTATCGCCTCGAGGTCGGCTTGGGGAATAGATTTCCAATGCTCCAGGCTTTCCCAGCGAATCATGGTGACGACATGCTCCGTTTCTTGGTCAATCCAAACTTCTTTGCTGATAAACCCGGGGTAGGTACTCAGGGCGGCTGTCCAGATGGCAGCATCGGCTTTTAGAAAAGCGGCTCGTTTTTCAAGGCTTACCTCAAAACGTAAGAATTCGATAACCATAGTTATATTGTACAATGCACAATATAGGCGAAATAGTAACTCAGGTAACATATGTCAAAGTTTTTTTGACATATGTCTAGTTTTGGGTGAACAATTTTTGAGAATAATATGATTTTTGCGGCTATTGTGCCTTGAAACATTTACATTTGCAAATTTTTTACTTGACAGTTTGCAAATCAAAACGTTATATTTTGTTAAATCTTTGTTATTCTTTAACCCAAAGGAATTCATGACCGCGATTATCAATCCCACAAAAATACTGGTGCGGGCGCATGGCGTAGATAAACAATATGCTAACGGCACAATTGCGATAGAAGGCGTGAGTCTCGAGGTCAAAGAGAACGAGTTTGTGTCCTTGGTTGGACCTTCGGGCTGCGGCAAAAGTACACTGTTGCGAATTATTGCTGGGCTGGGCGATGCCACGGCTGGCGAGGTCAGCGTTGATGGGCGGCAACCAGGCGACTTACAAGCTCGAGGGCAATCGAGTTTTGTCTTTCAAGAAGCCACGCTTTTGCCGTGGCGCACAGTACGCCAGAATGTTGAATTGCCGCTCGAATTGATGCGGCTGCCAAAAGCCAGTTGGAATTCTGTGGTCTCTGAGACGCTCGAGATGGTGGGTCTGAGCGGTTTTATCAATGCCTTCCCAAGGGAACTGAGTGGCGGCATGAAAATGCGGGTTTCGATTGCCAGGGCTTTGGTCACTAAACCGCGTTTGCTCTTAATGGATGAACCCTTTGGGGCGCTTGATGAAATCACCCGCCAGAAACTTAACGACGACCTGATGAAGGTCCGCGAATTGACCAAAGCCACGATTATTTTTGTGACCCATAATGTTTTTGAAGCGGTTTTCTTATCCAGCCGAATTGTCGTGATGAGTGTTCGTCCGGGCAGAATTTTGGATGAATTTAAGCTCGACACGCCTTACCCAAGAATGTCTGAGCATCGTGGTACAGCAGAATTTGCCCAAGGTGTAAACTCGGTCATGAAACTTTTAGCCCACACCCATTAACTCCCCTTGAGGTGAATCCTATGACCGAAGCCAAACCGATTGCTCGAGTTCAAAAAAACAAAACGCAAATCCCTGTTTGGCTCGAGCGGATATTCCCGCCAATGGTTACTTTTGTAATTTTTATTACCATTTGGCAAAGTATTATTACGATTGCCAACCTTAAGCCTTATATTCTGCCCAGTCCACTTCGTGTGGTTGGTGCTTTTATCGAACACCGCGAGAGCCTAGTGACTTCGGCTTGGTTTACTTTTCAGGCTTCGTTTGTGGCGTTTCTGGTGGTCATGGTACTGGGTACTGCCTTATCGTTTTTACTCTCGAGCAGCAAATTTATCGAAAAAGCTTTGTACCCTTATGCGGTCATGTTGCAAAGCACCCCCGTGATTGCGATTGCGCCAATCATTATTATTTGGTTTGATATTGGTTTTGCTAGTATTGTCACCATTAGCGTAATTATTGCTATTTTTGCAGTGGTGGCAAACACCACCCAAGGTTTAATCAGTGTCGAAAACAATTTACAGAATCTCTTTAAGCTCTACGGCGCTTCTAAGCCACAAACGCTATTCAAATTGCGCCTGCCGTTTGCGCTGCCCTACATGGTCACAGGTTGGCGAATCGCCGCAGCCCAAGTCGTGATTGGCACAATCGTTGGTGAGTACATGGCAGGGGCTGGCGGCGGCGGCATGGGTGGGCTGGGGATTATCATTGCCGAAACCAGCGCTCGACTGCAAACCGGTTACTTATTCGCCTCGGCATTGAGTGCTGCCTTACTTGGAATTGCTTTTTTTTTAATGGTCAATTTCTTTGGGCATTTGTTACTTAAAAACTGGCACGAATCAGCAGTGCAGCATGAGAATTAGTCTCGAGAAAAAACTCACCACGTTGCCCCCTTGGGCTGGAGGAAATAATGAAGAAATTAGGTTTGGTTCTGCTTGGCGCTGGTTTAACGGTTGGTGTGGCTTCTTTGGTTTCGGCACAAAAAATGCCAGAAGTCAGCATCATTCTTAATTGGTTTGCCGAACCGCCACACGGTGGGTACTATGCAGCCGTCCAAGATGGTTTGTATGAGGCTCGAGGAGTCAAAGTCAAACTGATTCCCGGTGGTCCTAACGTAGCTGGCTATCAGTTGGTGGCAACCGGTAAAGCGGCTTTTGCCCAAATGGACACAGGCGGTATTTTGCAGTCTCGAGAAGAGGGGCTACCAGTGGTTGGTGTCTTTGCCGATTTACAACTCTCGCCACAAGTGCTGATGTACCACAAAGAAAATCCGATTAAGGGCTTTGCTGACCTAGCTGGTCGCCAAGTTGCTGTTACCCCAGGTGCGCCATACTGGGATTACATCGTGGCTAAGTACAAATTGCAAGGCAAGGTCCAGCAAGTCAATTATACTGGACAAGTGGCAACTTTCTTGAATAATAAAAAACTGGTTAGCCAAGGGTACGCGGTTGCCGAACCGTACACCATCAAAGAAGCTGGTGGTGATATTGATTACTTACTGGTTTCTGATTCTGGATTTAGCCCATATGGGGTTTTAGGCACAACCGAAGAGTACATCCAAAAAAATCGCAAAGTCGTAGAAGCGGTGGTGTCTGCCAGCCAAGAAGGTTGGAATCGGTACATTGCCAACCCCGCCAAATACGGCGATGCTTTAACGGCGGATAATCGCGACTTAAACCCAGCCTTCCTTGCGTGGAGCGGTAAAGCCGTGATTCCATTTGCCACAGGCAAAGACGGACAAGTCAAGAAATTCGGTTTTGGTACAATGCAGCTTAGCCGTTGGACTGAAGTCTACAAAGCCCTGAAAGCCGTTGGTATCCTGAAAAAAGACCAAGATATTAAAAAAGCCTTCAGCACCGTGTTTATTCAAAAGCCAAAATAAGAACTCTTGACCTCGAAAAAACAGGGGCGAAAACCGTTTTGTCCCTGTTTTACTTAAAATCAGCTAGCGAGGACACAACATGGATTTGAATTTAATCACCTTAAAGCAGGGCATTATTTTATCTTGGGCGACATGGTTATCGTTGGTGTTGTTGCTGAACTTTTTAGATGTGGCTAAGAATCTTAAAATCTTACCTGAAACATGGAAATTTAGCAGTGGCAATTATCCGTTTATGCAGGCTGTAACCAAGGTTTTTAACACCCCCAATTGGCTGACTTGGATGATGTATGTCTCGGCGATTATCTGGGAAATCGTGGCAGTTTATTTGCTCTGGGCGGCACTTAGTAGCTTTGACCCGAATAATTTGCGGCTGGTCAATCTGGCATTTATGGTCAATCTGGCGCTCTGGGCAGCTTTTATGGTCATGGATGAGCTTTTTCTGGCTTGGTTGATACCCGGATTTAACATCATGGAAACGCACCGCAGTTTATTCACCGCTAATTTGGTTAGTTTAATGGCGATTCATCTGTTGCCAAACACGTAAACTCGAGATTGTGAAATTCGGCTGGCTTTGCAAAAACCATAGCACAGGTAATTGGGAAATCAAAAAATATCGTCATATAAGGGCGAGGCATACCTCGCCCCTACGGTTAAAAAAGGGGATGTTGAATGGACTCGAGGTACTTACCCAATTTAAGTTGGACAACCATTCGTGACTTGGATAAATCCGAAGGGGTGGTGGTGCTACCGATTGGGGCTATCGAGCAGCACGGCGCACACTTAGCAACCGCGACCGATGCGCTGCTTGCCGAACGTATGACGATACTGGCACTGGGGAAATTACCGTTAGAAGCCAAAGTTTGGCGGCTTCCCGTGCAGAGTTATGGCAAATCCAACGAGCATCTGGGCTTTGCTGGAACAATTTCTTTGCGGGCAGAAACCCTGATGATGGTGCTGCACGATATTGCCTCGAGCGTGGCGGCTTCGGGGTTTAAGCGTTTGTGTTTTGTTAATGCCCATGGTGGCAACAGTGCGCTTTTAGCGATGATGGCGCGAGAAATCCGTGTGGCAACAGGACTGATGGTGTTTAATACCTTCACCAATGCAGGTGCGCCCGACCCGATAGAAATTCCAGCCATAGAAGCCAAATACGGGATTCACGCCAACGACTGGGAAACCAGTTTGCTGCTGTATCTCGAGCCAGATTTGGTGGATATGACCAAAGCCGTACAGCACTACCCTGATATTCCTGATGGTTCAGTTGGTTTAACAGGTGGTGCAGCAACTGCTTCGTGGCTAACCCGCGATTGGAGTGCTGGTGGTGTTTTTGGCGACCCAACCTTGGCAACTCCTGAACGCGGCGCGGTACGGTGTGAGGCAGCCACCACTGCTCTTGCTAAGGTTCTGCTCGAGATGAGTCTATTTGGAGTGCCACATGGATGAAATTATCTTTGGCGGGTTCACCGAAAGCCATTGTCACCTCGATAAAACCCTGAGTATCAAAGCTGTGGGCAATCCGTCTGGTACGCTGATGGAAGCCATTTACAAGTGGGTGGCGTATAAACCAAGCATCACCAAAGCCGATTATTTGCACCGTGGCAGCCTTGCACTCAAAATGGCACTATCGGCTGGCACGACCCGCCTTAGAACCCATGTGGATGTTGATGCAAGCGGCTTTCTGGCTTTAGAGGCGATGCTCGAGTTACGCCAGCAGTACAAAGATAAAATCCTGATTCAAATTGTGGCACTGGGAAATCCATCCCAAGAACTGCACCTGATGCGCCAAGCCATGCAATTGGGCGCGGACGCGGTGGGTGGCTGCCCGGCGATTCGCCCTGATGGTGCGCTTGAAGTTAAAAATGCCCTTGAGTTGGCGGCAGAATTTAATAAGCCCGTGGATTTGCACATCGACGAAAATGACAACAGCAATTTTCTCGAGGTACTAGCCGATTTGGTAATCAAAACAGGATTTAGTCTGCCTGTGGTGGCTGGACATTGTTGTAGCCTTGATTTTCTGCCCGAATCCGACGCGGCACGGGTGATCGAAAAAGTAGCCACTGCAAAAATCAGTATTGTGTCGCTACCTGCTTGTAACCTCAATTTGCAAGGACGCGGTATTCACCCAATGCCACGCGGTATTACACGGGTAGCGCAACTACTTGAAGCTGGCGTGAATGTTTGTTTTGCTTCGGACAACGTTCAAGACCCGTTTCATCCGGTGTAACTATGATTTGCTCTACGCTGCACATTTGGGGGCAACCGCTACCCACTTAACCCATGAGGCTGGTCTCGAGGCAGCTTTTAAGATGATTACCAGTAACGCCGAAGCTGCCCTTGGTCTCGAGCCATTAAGCACAAAAAACGTCGTACTCGAGGCAGAAAGCACCACAGATGCCTTGCGTTCGATTGCCAGACGGCGAATTCTCGAGGGGGCGTAAAGGTGGACATCCTGCTCAAAAATGCCTGTCTCTCGAGTGGTCAAACTTTGGATATTGCCATTCAGGATGGTGTTATCGCGCACCTCGAGCCAAACCTAAATATGACAGCAAGACTCGAATTAGATGTTGCCAATTGCCTAACCATGCCAACTTTTGTCAATGGTCATCTTCATGCCTGTAAGTCGGATTGGCGCAAGCTGCTGCCCGATACTTTTGATTACTCGAGTAGGCAAAATCGCTTTGCGGCAATTGCCGAGGTCAAACGCAAGTACACAAAAGCCGAAGTTCTGGCTCGAGCCGAAGCCACCGTGCGTTTAGCCATTCGCCATGGTACGGGCGCATTGCGCTTATTTGCCGATGTCGATGCCGATGCGGGGCTGCGGGCATTTGAGGCACTGCTGGAGCTTAAAAAACGCTATGCAAGTTGGCTCGAGATTCAAGTGGCAGCCTTTCCACAAAATGGGGTTTTTAGTGCCAAGGAAAGCACCACCCAGCTTTTGACCCAAGCCCTCGAGATGGGGGCGGATGTGATTGGTGGGATTCCGTGGCTCGAGCCTACAGAATCCTCGCAAATGGCGCATATTGATTTGGTGCTTGGATTAGCCCAGCACTATAAAATTCCAGCCCATTTTGTGCTGGACGATACCGACGACCCCACTTCGCGCACCGCCGAGATGGTGGCTGTCAAAACGATTGAACTTGGAATGCAAGGACAAGTTTGCGGCACACAAAGTAATGCTTTAGCATTTTATGACCCAGCCCATGCGGATAGGGTGATTCGGTTATTCAAACAAGCGGGAGTGACGATTTTTTCCAACGCCCATGTTGCTTTGGTCACAACCGCTCAGCGCTGCCAACCCGCGGCTCGAGGTCACGCCCCAATTCTTGAGTTATTAAAAGCTGGTGTGCCAGTTGCCACCGCCCAAGACGACATCAACAATCCGTACTATCCCTTTGGACGCAACGACCTGCTCGAGGTGGCGCATTTTATGGCACACCTCGCGCCAGTGGCTTGGGGGGATGAAGTCCATCAAGTTCTTGAAATGGTCACGACCACCCCAGCCAAAGCCATTGGACTCGAGAAGTACGGCTTAGCTGTAGGTTGTAAAGCCAATATTCTTGTCCTTGATGCCCCAAACTGGTTTGAAGCCCTCAAAAATCAATCCGAGAAGAAATGGGTTATTTTGAATGGTAAAATCGCCTGCCAAGCCGAACGTCAAATCACCACCCATTTCTAACCAATGTCCCTTTGAGGTCAATCTATGAACCCCGAAATTATTTCTGCCTTAAAAACCATTTCTGGTGAAAAACAAGTCTTCACTGATGCTCGGTCGCTCGAGATTTTTAGCCTTGACCATTATTGGTATTCGCCTGTGTTGCTCGAGTTGCTTGCCAGTAAACGAGCCGATGTGGTGGTTGCCCCAGCCAACAAACTCGAATTGCTTGAGGTGGTGTGCTTGGCAGTCAAACACAACATCCCACTGACCATTCGCGGCGCGGGTACGGGCAATTACGGGCAGTGCGTGCCGCTTTCGGGTGGGATTGTGGCGAATATGCACCGCTTGAACAACATCATCACCATAGACCAAGAAACTGGTGTGGCTCGAGTCGAAGCGGGGGTACGAAGGGGGGCGCTGGAACGCAAAGGGCGCGAATTGGGTTGGGAACTTAAAATTTATCCCAGCACTTGGGCGACTTGCACCATTGGTGGTTTTGTCGGCGGTGGCTTTGGCGGGGTCGGCAGCATTAACCACGGCACACTCTGGGATAACAATGTGCTGGCAGCCGAAGTCCTGACCCTGACCGACGAACCCGAAATCCTTGAGTTAAAAGGCTGGGATTGCGCCAGTGTGATTCATGCCTACGGCACCACCGCAATTATACTTGAACTGAGTATTCCGCTTGCCAAAGCCCAGAATTGGACTGAAGCAGTGCTGAGTTTCCCCAGTCTTGAGGCAGCCATTTCCTTTGGTCATGCTTTGGCGCTTGATACCAGTATTCCCAAGCGAGAACTTGCGATTAACCAAGCGGGTATTCCAGAGTTTTTTACGCCACTGGTCGCCGATGGCGGGGTGCAGATTGGTCGGGCAAATGCGTTGCTAGAAGTCGAAGCCACCTTTCTCAAAACGGCAGTTGATTTAGCAGCCAAGTTTGATGGCACACTCGATTGGCATAATCCGCCCGAAAAGTACCATAAGTCTTCGTTTGCGATTTCGGATTTTACTTGGAATCACACCACCCTTTGGGCTATGAAAGCCGACCCAGGTATCACCTATTTGCAGGGGCGTTTTATGGCGAATCGGGTTCTCGAGCAATGCAAATTGTTAAGTGCCAAATTTCCAGCTGAAATCCTGATGCACCTCGAGTTTATCCATGAAAACTTAAGTTCTGGTGGAACGTTGGTGGCGGCTTCATTGCCACTGATTCGCTACTCGAGCAAAGAGCGGCTTTACGAAATTATTGATTATTGCGAAGAAATCGGGATTCAAATTGCCAATCCGCACGTTTATTACCTCGACCAAGACCCGCGTTGGAGCGGCGAGGCGGTGCTTGAAGGGGTCAAGAAATTCAACCCAAAGTGGTTGCTTAATCCTGGTAAAATCAGACAACTCGAGACTGGCGAAAAAGGCGTGACGGCTGGGTCGTGGTTTAGATCATGACCCACGCTTGCCCCAAAGACATGCTTTACGGACCGTGTGCTGGAATGCGCTCAAATACCGAGTGCGAGATTCCGGGGGTTTCGTGTCCGTTTATCGCTCGAGCAACCGTTCCCGAATGGTCTGGGGCTGTACCAAGCCAAGCTGTTACGGCAAGTGGTGGTTTGGCAATCCTTGAAACCATGACCTGCCGCCCAATTATTATTACCGACATCCCGACCATTCCCTTAAATGCCGACAAAATCCTTGAAATTGCCGACCAGATTCGTGGTAGTGCCGATGCCTATTTAATCGGTGACCACGGTGGCGCTCGGGTTCAATTTCCACCCGCTTACCGCGCTTGGCTGATGAAAAACGCGGGTCTCGAGTCTTGGGTTGGTTTTAATTGCCGTGACCGTAACCGCGTTGCCCTCGAGTCCGAAGCTGTTGCCTTGGCGCATCTTGGTGTGGCTGGCGTAAACTGCGTGACGGGCGACCATACCCTATCTGGACACCGCGCCGATGCCAAAGCGGTTTTTGATTTAGACAGCACCCGCTTGGCTGCTTTGGCTCGAGCCGCAGGGTTACTGGTTTCGGTCGGCGAAAAGCCAAATGCCATTCCAACCCAGCTTCGTGCCGAACGATTAGCCCAAAAAGTCAAAGCTGGAGCGCATATCTGTATGGTCAATATGCCACACAGTACCGAACTGGTGGCAGACTTTAGAGCGCAAACTTTATCAGCAGGCGCAGACGTGCCATTTGTGGTCGGTATTCCCGTGATTACTTCGCTCGAGTCACTGCACGGGGCAGTCGGTTTTTACAATCTGCAATTGCCAATTGGCTTAGCAACTCGGCTCGAGAATGCCAAGAACATTCGGCTCGAGGGGATTAAATTTGCCATCGAATACGGTCAGGCGATGCTTGCTTTAGCTGGGGTACGAGGCTTAAATTTATCAGGGCTGGCAGCCACTCATCAAGAACTCGAGATGGCAAAAGACTTTGCCCTGATTGGACGAGAATTTCTTTGAAAACCTTTGGAACTGCTTTTTTCAAAGCTCATCGCCAAACGCCCCACTAAGTTTGCATTCGGCGCATCAGCCACAAGAAAAAATTCCTCCAAGCAGGGTCGGGACAATCCACACTGGTGATTCCCCAAGACGAATCAGGGTTCTTGCCCCTAAATCTGAGCGCCATCTGTAATAAAAATTAGGCTCATTAGACGCTCATTGGAATAATTTCAATACAGTCCTCGGTCTACTCGCGCCTCGGCGAACTTCTCGAGAAAAGGCTAAAGTTTACCCAGACCTAATGTGTGCAAAACGCGATATCCAAAAGCGAATTGAGTTACACTGTCAAGAATGCAAACGATTTTCTCATATCAAAAAATGCCGTACCTGATGCTCGCAGGGGCTATCTGGCTGGTTTGGGTGTTTGGGGCAATCACCCAAACACCATTTCGTAGCTTGGCGGTGTTGATGTTTGATACTTTAGGCGCTTTTATCCTGATTCGGCTGTCAAGCAAACTGCCTGCAACCTTGCGCCCAAGTGTGCTTGGTTTGGGGGTTGCCTTGGCATTTATTACCCTTGGAGACGCGATTTTGACCTATTCGTTATTTGCTGGAATCCCTCGAGCCGATTCGAGTTTTATCCGTGACCCGCTTTATTATGCTGGTTCTCTGGTGGTGGTGATTTCTTCAATTGCTTTTCCGTTTGCGATGCAGCGACAAGGTTTATATGCCCGCGCCCAAGCCTTAAGGTTGGTGCTTGGAAGCGTTTTTTTTGCGCTTTTTCTAACCGTGATTGTCACCTTAATCACCCAAGCCACGATTGGTAATATGGCACAATCAGCAATCAGTCAAATTATTTTCCAATTTGTGGTCTATTTACTGACTGCACTTTTTGGCAGTCAAACCGTGGTCTTAGGACGTGGGCGATTAGCCAACACCCTGCGTCAACTCTCGATTGTTTTTTTATTGGTCAGTTTAGCCAGAATCGCCACAATTGTGATTGGTGGACAGTATTACGGCGAGTTAATCTATGATTTTTTGTGGTGTGCTGGAATGAGCATGTCAGCTTGGATGATGGCAAACAGGGAATAAGACTCGAGCTTTGGTCTTATCTATTGTATCAACCCTGCAATTCGTGTCCAATCAAGCGAGGCTTGGACTTGAGTTGCGATTCGGTCAAGCCGTGCATCCAGTGCCTCGAGTGGTTTAGGTGAGTTTAATCCTGCACTGTTTAAGAAGGCTTCTAAAAAAGCAGGATTCTCGAGTAATCCGTGGGCATAAACACCGCGTACATTGCCGTTACGCCAGCCGATGGCTTCGCCGCCCAGTTGAAGACTAATGCTTGCCGTACCGGAAGTTCGTCCGATATGAATTTCATAGCCATGTAATTTGGTTTTTAATTCAAGATCGGTAAATTCGGCGGCTCGAGTGATTTTGTGTATTGTAAAGCTGGTCTCAAGGTCAAGTAAACCCAGTCCTTGGCTTGTGCCTCCACCTTCGATATGTTCTGGGTCGTGGACGGTATGACCAAGCATTTGTAGCCCACCACAAATCCCGAGAATTGGCACGCCCGCTTTGGCAGCACGGGTAATCGCGGCGGCTAAACCAGTGGTTCGTAACCATTCAAGGTCTGCTCGGGTGCTTTTAGAACCCGGAATGATAATTGCTCGAATCTGGTCAAGGTCGTGGGGTTCTCGAGCAATCCGAAGTACATCACCAAGCGGCGCAAATTCATCAAGGTTAGCAATACGCGGCAAGCTAATCACCGCCACTGTCCCCGAGCTTTGTGAGGTTTCAAATGCCATCCCGTCTTCTTCGGGCAGTGGAATGTTTAGCATTGGTACAACCCCAAGTGTTGGTACGCCCGTGCGTTGCTCGAGCCAAGCTGGGGCTGGGGCTAAGAGATTAGCATCGCCACGAAAACGATTTGCGCCCTGCCCATCTCGAGACCAGCTTTGGTGACACCTGCGTTGTTGCTCATGTTCTGGGCTTTGAAAGGTGCAACCCGCACGCCTTGGTTTGCCAGAATTCGGCAGATGGCGGCAGTTAAATACGATTTACCCGCCGAGGAAGTACAACCTTGAATCATCAGCATTTTAGCCATATTATTTTCTGTACCCAAAGCGAACAGTCTTAACTTTGAATGTCATAAGCCTCCTTTTCGCATCAGCCACAAGAAAAAAGGTCCTCCTAGCAGGGTTGTGACAATCCCTACTGGTAATTCTTGGGGACGAATCAAGGTTCTTGCCCCTAAATCCGAAAGCAACAATAAACTCGAGCCAGCCAGTGCCGAAGCAATAATTAACGGGCGGTGGGCTGCACCACACAAACGGCGCATAATGTGCGGCGCGACCAAACCGACAAAACCAATAATTCCAGCAAAACTGACGGCTGCTGCCGTCATTAAACTAGCCGCAATAATTACTGCAATTTTAAGCCACAAGACCCGAATGCCAAGGGTTTGCGCCGTGTCATCACCGAGTTGCAGGGCATCTAAAGGCTTAGCCAAGAGCAGCAGCAGCCCTAGCCCCAACAAGGCAATTGGCAACACCACCAACACTTCAGACCAACCCGCCAATGCCAGATTGCCCAATGTCCAAGAAAACACGGCGCGTAACCTATCGGCATCAAAAAGTTGAATATAAGTGGTGATGGCAGTAATCATGCTGCCAATCACCACGCCCGATAAAATTAAAGCATTACGGCTACCTCGGGCTGTACCAGACAATAAAATGGTTAAGGTCACAGCCAACATTGCCCCAAAAAAAGCAAAGATTGGCACTAGCCCACTGCCCGCCGCCCTTGCCGAAAAAAGCGCAGGAGCAAAGGCGGGGGCAGCACTCGAGGTCAAAAAAATGGCGACTGTCGCTCCAAAAGCTGCACCACTTGCCACACCCACAAGGTATGGGTCGGCTAATGGATTTTGAAACACGCCCTGCATGGCGACCCCACTGGCGGCGAGGGCTGCCCCGACCAGAATTGCAAAAACCACTCGGGGCAGCCGTAAATTCCAGACGATGGCTTCTAAACCCTCGAGTGACTGTCCGCTTAAGCCTTTTTGAATGGCATTCCATGTCTGGCTTGGGGTAATCTCGAGTGTGCCATTAGAAACAGCCAACAAGACAGCCAGCAGCAGCAAGCCAAAAGCAGCCATAAAAATCAGGCTCGGGCGGTGATTCATTTAGAACTTGATGTCTGGATGTAAAAAACGCACAAGGATTTTGAGCGCCACAGGTAAACGTGGACCTGGGCGAACAATCGCATCGTTTTCCTCAGAGGTTGCGCGGTAAACACGGTTATTTTTAACCGCCGCGATAGTTGCCCAACCCGGACGAAGCAGCAAATCCTCGAGCTTTGCGCCAATAATCACACTGGGGTTGCTGCTGACCACCAATTCTGGACTAATTTTTGGAAATGCCCCAAGTGTAGCTGGCAAAATGTTAATCCCACCGGCTCGAGACAGCATCTCGCCAATAAAACTGCTTGGTCCTGCGGCGTATGGGGTTGGGTCAACTTCAAAGTACGCACTGACCCTTGGACGACCGGCTATTTTTGCGGTAATGCTGTTGATTTCGCTTCGCATACCCGTAATTAGACGCAAAGAATTGGCTTCACGATTGATCAAACGCCCAAGCACCGCGATTTTCTCAAAGGTCTCGAGGTAGGTTTGTGCCGAAGCCCCGTACACCGTAATCCCTAGCTTCTCGAGATTCTGGACCAATTTAGAACTGGTGCTTTCGTCGGCTAAGACCAAATCGGGTTTGAGTGCCGCAATTGCCTCGAGATTCGGCACAAAACTATTGCCAACTTTTTGGATTTTACTGGTCTCGAGTTTTGGATAATTGCTGTACTCGTCTATGCCTACGAGTTTTGCCCCAGCCCCAAGTGCAAATATCGTTTCGGTGTGACTGGGCAGCATCGCAATAATTCGTTTTGGTTCGGATTTTAAGGTGATGCTGCGCCCCAAATCATCGGTGATGCTAAGTGGGTAGGAACTGGCAAGAGCAGACGAGAACAAGCAAACCACAAGGAAAACAACTAATTTCTTCAACATAAAAACCTCTGACGGCGAAGGCGAAAAGCAATAAAAAACGCACTGGAAACACCAGAACGCTATTCCAAACCTATAAAACCCCAATTACCATAAAAAACGCCCCCTTTCTCTCGAGAGGTGAACCCCGTAGGTTCAGAGCTTGGCAGGCATTCGGGCTTATGACCAGTCAATTACTATCTTCAGTCAATTACCGTTGCGGAACAGCGCTGGAATTGCACCAGCTTCCCCATTTTCATCTCGAGATTACGCACCTCGAGAACCAAACAGATGCAGTCTACACTTTTTATGGTCGGTATAGCATGACCCGTTGCGAGTACGGTATAGCATGACCCGTTGCGAGTACGGTACATCTTGACCACTTGTGCAGGATTACACTAAGTCTATGAATGCCTCAGACCAAGCCCTCGAGAAAGCCCTGACTGGATTGCGTCTCGAGAATCATGAATTGCTGGCACTGTACGATGCACCTCTGCCAGACCTTGCCAGTGTCGCCCATCAGTTACGCCTGAAACGCACTTTGGGCGATACCGTCACGTATTTGATTGACCGCAATATCAATTACACCAATATTTGCAATGTTGGTTGTAATTTTTGTGCGTTTTATCGCACCCCACGCCAAGGGGATGCCTACACCCTAAGTTTTGAACAAATCTCTGAGAAAGTTGCGGAACTTGAAGCCATCGGCGGAACTCGGATTCTGCTCCAAGGTGGGGTCAATCCCGCCCTGCCATTTGATTGGTATCTCGAGATGTTACGGTACTTGAAAACCCATCACCCAAGCATTAAACTTGATGCCTTTAGCCCCGAAGAAATTCTGGGACTCGAGAAGATAACTGGTCTGGATGCCCTAGAAATCATTACCCAAATGAAAGAGGCTGGCTTAGACGGTTTACCAGGGGCGGGGGGTGAAATTCTCGAGGATGAAGTGCGACTAGAAGCTGCTCCAGCCAGAATTCCCAGTGCCGATTGGTTTAGAATTTTAAATGTTGCCCAGAGCCTCGGCTTGTACACCATTTCGACGATGGTAATCGGCTTTGGTGAAACCATGCAGCACCGTGTCAACCACCTCTTAAAAATTCGCGCTCAACAAGATAAAGCATTACTCGAGTACGGCAATGGCTTTAGTGGTTTTGCGATGTGGACATTACAAACCGAACACACCCGACTGCACGGCAAAGCCCCCGGCGCAAGCGCTCATGAATACCTCAAAAACCTCGCGGTCTCGAGAATTGCCCTCGATAACATCGTCAATATCCAAGTTAGCTGGCCCACCCTCGGGTTTAAGGTTGGACAAGTCGGCTTGTTTTACGGCGCAAATGACTTTGGCAGCACAATGATGGAAGAAAACGTGGTTTCACAAGCTGGTGGACATGACCGTGTGCGTGTCACCGAAAAAGAAATTATCAGGCATATTTCGGACGCAGGTTTTAAGGCAGCCCAACGCAACTCGAGATTCCAAATTCTGAAATACGCCGCTTAGAGGATTTATGGAAATTAGAATTGATGATTTACATGGTACAGAAATTGCAGCACTGCTCGAGGAACATGTTGCCGATATGCGCCGCATTTCGCCACCCGAAAGTAAACATGCGCTTGACCTAAATGGTTTACGCCAACCCGAAATTACGTTTTGGACAATCTGGGATGATGGGTTAGCAGGTTGTGGAGCGCTAAAAGAACTAAGCAGTACACATGGCGAAATTAAGTCTATGCGAACTACCCTGACCCACCGAAGAAAAGGCGTGGCGGCTAAAATGCTTGGTCATTTAATAGAAGAAGCCACGCGGCGCAAGTACACCAAACTCAGTTTGGAGACGGGTTCGATGCCGTTCTTTGCGCCTGCTCGAGAACTTTATAAAGGTTTTGGATTTATAGAAAGCCAAGCCTTTGCGGATTACTTCGATGACCCCAACAGTGTTTTTATGACAAAGACACTCGGGTAGCCTCAAATGTTTTTGAGGGTTGCACAAATTCGTCTTGCGCCGCAATCAGTTGAATTTCTCGAGTCCCCAAAGTGTGGGTTAATAGAAGTAAATGATAAAGCGCACTGCCAGCCTTCTCGAGGGCAGTTTTGACATTTTTTGTTTTCAAGTAATGCCCTAAAAAAAGCGCCGCAATACAATCGCCCGTGCCGTTGCGTGGTGGGTCAAGCGGGATTTTTGGAGTCTCGAGCAACCATGCACCATCACTTGAAACTACCAGCACTTCGATGCTTTCTTCTAAACGCTCCAAACTTGTGACCAGCACAATTGCATTTTCGGGCATTTTTGAACGCAGGGTTTGGGCTGCAAAAACCGCCTCCTCGAGTGTCTGGATTTTTTGCCCAGTCAATAACTCGAGTTCAAATTGATTCGGCGTAAGAATATCGGCTTGGGGGACAACATTTTCACGGATTAAATCTGGTAATTCAGGGCGGACAAAGACACCGCGTCCAACATCGCCCATGACTGGATCGCAGCAAAAAAGGGCTTTGGGATTGGCGGCACGAACTTTTTGTACCGCTTTGATAATTGCACTAGCGGTATCTGGCGCTCCCATATACCCAGAAAGCACCGCCGCGCAATCTGGCAAGACTCCACGGTCTGCGATGCCCTGAACCAAGGCTTGGGTTTGCTCACTTGGAAACACTTGCCCCGTCCACGCGCCATACCCCGTGTGATTACTGAACTGCACGGTATGGATTGCCCAGACTTCAAAACCGAGGCGTTGCAACGGAAAAACTGCGGCTGCATTGCCCGCATGACCATAGGCAACCCAGCTTTGAATGGAGAGAATGTTGAGTGGGAGCATCATGCCACCATTGGTTTACTGGTCTTACCACTTAGACTTCTGAACCTCGAGACGGCATTGACATCTTCGGATAACTCGAGCATATCAAGGTAAATATCATCGGCATAATAAGCCAGTGCGGTCAGCCCTTCGGCAAAAACCTCGTAACGCAGTGCCGAAACTGGTAATTCTACGGTTAAGGTCACGTCTTCGTCTTCGTCGAGGACAAACTTCGCTAGGTTCATTTCACGGTTAAAATGCAGCATTGCTTCCATGGTATGCACTCGGGTTTTCTCGAGTTCAGGGGCTGGCACAAATGGCGAGATTGTCATGTACAACCACGCCTCGGTCAGGCGCATGTAAATGGTAAAAAAACCATTTTCGCCCTTAAAACCTGTGCGCCAGACACCATCACCAATGGTTTCAAAGCTCCAGCCATATTCGCCAAAGAATTTTTCTACTGTTTGAGGTTTGACTTCCGTCACGCCTTGTATTCTAACCTTGTTGCCGAATAAGTCATGCGCCAAATGTCCAAGGTTTAAGCAAGTACATTCGCCAAGCGTTTCATGCCTTGGTCTATTTCTTCAAAGCTCAGGGCGCAAAATGGCAAACGCAAGAAGTTATTGCCATCTTCTGGATTGACAAAAAAACCTCGTCCGTCGGTCAGTGCTAAGCCCGCACCTGTAGCTTTGGCTAAAACATCGCTGATGCTCGAGCCGCTTGGCAAACGAATAGATAAGAAAAAACCACCTTCAGGTTCATAAAAATCGGTCAGACCATTGGCTCTAAGTGCATTTGCCATTTGATCTAAACGTGGGGCGTATAAGGCACGTAAGCGCTCGAGTTGTGGTTCTAAATGACCGCGCCTGAGAAATTCAAAAACCGTGGCTTGCCCTAAGAATGCCCCAGAAATATAGGTGTCGTTGGCGGCTTTGGCAAGTTTTGCTAGCCAAATTTTATCGCCAACCAATGTACCAACCCGCACTCCGGGCGAAATTTGTTTGGTGTATGAACTCATCTGCATGACTCGAGTCGGGTTTAATTCAAATAAACTGGGGATATTGATGCCCTTATAGCGCAAGGGGCGGTACGGCGCATCCTCGAGAATCATAAAATCATGGGTTTGGGCTAAGTCCAGCACCGCTTGGCGTTTTTCTAGGCTCATGGTTGCCCCACTTGGGTTTTGAAAGTCGGCAATTAAATACACCAGACTTGGCTTATGGGCTTCCACGGCTTTTTTGAAGGCATCAAGGTTTACCCCGTCATTCTCGAGTGGGACAGAAACAATGTTGACCCCGTGGCGTTTTAAGAGCGTAAGGGTACGGTCATAGGTTGGCGATTCAACCAGTACGGTTGCACCAGTGGGCAGAATCAAACCCAGTAAATCCACAAACGATAAACTGCCATTGCCAATCAGCACTTGGTCGGGACCGACTCCGTTTTGAACGGCTAAAAGTTCACGAAGCGGTGTAAAACCATAGCCCGTACCGTACCGCATTGCCTCGAGTGCCAGTTTCGGGTCTTGCATTACGGCGGCAGCGCATTCGCGTACCAACTCGAGCGGATAGGATTCATCGGCGGGAACACCACGGGTCAGTTGAATCGTTTGCATACAATTAGAATGCTAACATTTGCACCTGAGAAAACCACAGAAGCTGATATAGACAGCCTGCGTTCTGCTGACACAGACCCGCTTATCTCGAGGTAGAATAACCTTATGGAATATCGCTTATTAGGTCGTACAGGTTTTAACATTTCAACCATCAGTTTTGGGGCTTGGGCAATCGGTGGAACTTGGGGTGAAGTGCGTGACGAGGACAGCCTTGGGGCGCTTCACAGAGCCATTGATTTGGGGGTCAATTTTATTGATACCGCCGATGTCTACGGCGATGGGCGCTCCGAGCGTTTAATTGCCAAGTTGCGTTCCGAACGCTCTGAGCCATTTTTTGTTGCCACCAAAGCAGGGCGCAGACTGCCTAAGCAAACCGTAGACGGCTACAGCAAAGAAAACCTACACGCTTGGGTCAAAGACAGTTTAGATAACCTTAAACTCCAAACCATAGATTTACTACAACTGCACTGCCCACCGACAGATTTATACCGCTCAGACACGGTTTTTGGCATTCTCGAGGACATGAAAAAAGACGGCATGATTCGCCATTATGGGATTTCGGTAGAAACCGTCGAGGAAGCCATGCTAGGCATCCAGTATTCTGGAGTGCAGAGTGTGCAAATTATTTTTAATATGTTTCGCTTAAAACCTACTGATTTGTTCTTTGCAGAAGCCGCCGAAAAACAAGTTGGGATTCTGGCTCGAGTGCCGCTTGCCAGTGGTTTACTGACCGGTAAAATGAGTGCTGGCTCGAGTTTTGCAACTGATGACCACCGAGCCTTTAACCGCAACGGCGAAGCTTTTGACAAAGGCGAAACTTTTTCTGGTGTACCGTACAATGTTGGACTCGAGGCAGTTGAGCGTTTGCGCCCACTTGTGCCGAGTGGCTCGAGCCTAACCCAATTTGCCTTGCGTTGGATTGGGATGTTTCCACAAGTCACTTGTTGTATTCCGGGGGCAAAAAATGCAGGGCAAGCCGAACAGAACTTTGCCGCCGCCGATTTAGCAGCCCTGACACCAAGCACCATGCAAGCCGTCCAGAGTATTTATGATGACTTGATTCGTGAACATGTTCATGGCAATTGGTAAGCTCAACCAAGAATGGGTTATCTAACAACCTTTGAAAAACTACACACGAATAGGTTTTTTGGGTAGAATGAGGGTCATGAAGGCAATTGTGCAGACTGAACTTCTCGCCATTCTCGAGCAAATGCCCGAAGAAGCCAATTGGCATGATTTTAAGCGAGCCATCCAAACCTTTGAACGCATTGATGAGGGCGTACTAGACCTCGAGAATCAACGGGTGTGGAACACCGAAAAACTTCGTAATCATTTCCGAAAGAAGACTTTTTCATGACCCAAGAAGCCGACATCCCAATTATTCCGAGCGAACGTGTTTCATTGCGGATTGAATGGGCAGACCGCGCCCGCCAAGACCTTGAAGAAATTTATGATGCCCTCGAGCAGCATTCAATAGATGCGGCAGACCGAACGGTACAGCGTTTAATCAATGTGATTGAAGATTTGGTCTCTGACCCCAGCCTTGGTCTGGCAGTACCAAATCCGCGCCATTCGCATATTTTTTCTTTTGGTGAACGCCCATACCGCATGTACTACCGTAAATTAAATCATAGTCTCGAGATAGTCCATATTGAACAAAGCACCAAACGCGGGGCATTACTCAATAAACCATTGCGTTAAACCCTTTCCTCATGGTTTTGCGGTATTTTGTGAAGCGTATGTCTCAACCTACTCAAACGAACCCGCTTAAATCCTTACAACAAGGCACAATGATGGCAATGGCAACCGATATGAACAACGCCCAAGCTGTTGCGGCTGGTTTGTTGCCCTGCTTTGGTTTTGAAATCACGGCGGCTGATGAGCAATTCCAAGTCAATGTTGCCGAATTAAACACGGGGCATGATATTCGCCTGGCTCGAGAAGTCGCGGCTGGCATTCAAGAAGCCATGCGTCAATTGGTCGAGAAAATAGATGGACACATTGCCACCCAAGAACCCACCGACATCTCTAAACTGAGTTAAATCTTTATAAAAAGTGCTTCCCTTTCGTCTTTGGGAAGCACTTTTATTTTTAATCGCAAACCACATTGCCCGAGAAGTAACGGCTGGCAAGGCGGTTAATTGAACCATCTTTTTTCATCGCTTCTACCGAATCACTGAGCAATTTAAGAAGTTCAGGATTGCCTTTTTTGACTGCCATGGCAATTCTATCTTCGGTTAAAAGCGGCGAGAGGTTGACTCGAGGCGTAGGGTACTTTTTGGCAAAGGCTAAAGCAGCTAAACGGTCAGTGATGTAGGCATCGGTTTTACCAGACTGCATGGCTTTGAAGGCTTCTAATTCGGTCGCAAAGGTCTTGACTTGTTTAATTCCAGGGATTTTACGCCCATACTCGGCAAAGCTAGAGCTTGTTGAGGCAGAAACGACTTTGCCACGCAACCCTTCTGGGTCAAGTGCTTTGCCAACCAAAGCGATAATCACTGTACCTGTGCAGTAATGAGGAATCACAAAATCCA
>JANNEE010000422.1:0-4878 GCA_031388325.1 Deinococcales bacterium | reverse complement strand
GGCGGGCTTGGTGGATACCCAAGCTGCCGTCAATGCTGCAATTGGAAACGGCTTTCCTGGTCCATACTTACAATTTAAGAACGTTTTTAACTCTGGCTTACCCGGACTTAACTTAAGTACCAGTGGAACAACTGGTGATTTAACTTTAGAAAACATAACCGCAACACCTGGTAACTTTACCATCACCACATCCAATGCTTTCCTATCCGCTACAGTCAGCAGTAGCACAACAGGAACACTGGCGGGCAACGCCACAACAACCGTTAATGTAACCCTCAACCGCACTGGTTTAGCCAATGGTGCATATGTTGGCAGTGTCATTGCCACAATCGGTTTACAATCCACCACCGCCCCTGTTTATTACATTCAAGGCACGGCTTCAAACCCATCTGGGCGATTGATGATTGAAGCCAGACAGGTCAATGCTGCCGGCAATGCGTTTATCACTAGCCCTGAACCAGTCCGAATTGTCATGAACTGGGTCGAAGGACAAGGTTATGTCTACCGATTTACAGGCATTCTGGCAGCCACTGGATACGCTTTCCGTAGCCTGATAGATACCAACTATGATGGATTTACAGAATACTTTTCGTGTTACCCTTCTCCTGGTAGCAGTTGTACCACTTATGATCTTAGTCAAAATTTCCCAACACAACTCAGTATCACCCTTGGGACAGGTGTAGCAACATTTGCCGCGACTTGGTAAACCTGCAAAGCAAAAGAACCGCTCGGGAAACAATCTCGAGCGGTTCTTTAATTCAAATACTCTTATCAATTAGAGACTCGAGAAACATTTATTTGGGACTGACCACTCCAGCAAAGCCACTGCCTCGGCGGACTTGTTCAGATGCAGCCGTCATTGAACCATCTTGGTTAAAAGCAATGCCTGTGGCTGCGCCGATTTCGGCAGGAGCGCCAAATTTATGCCCTCGAGCGGCTAAGGCTTTGACCAGTTCAGGGTTAGCATTGCTCTCGAGTCCTGTATTGGCGGCATTGCGCTGAGAGAATCTTGGGGCATTGATGGCATCGGTCAGGTTCATTCCGAAGTCAATTAAGTTTAGGGTGCTTTGCAGTACCGTGGTGATAATCGTTGCTCCACCAGGGCTTCCTAGGGTGTACTTGGGTTGACCATCTTTAAAAATAATGGTTGGACTCATGCTCGAGCGGGGGCGTTTATTGCCTGCGACACTGTTGGCAATGTTTGGCACGGCATCAAAATCGGTCAGTTCGTTGTTTAATAAAAATCCACGCCCGGGGAGAACAATGCCGCTTCCGCCAACTGTTTCGATGGTGAAAGTGTACGCCACGATGTTACCGTCTTTGTCGGCAGTGCTGATGTGGGTGGTTTCTCGAGGCTGACGGGGTGGTTCGATTGAAAACACGGCTAGTGGGTCGGGAAAATAGGCGCTTAAATTAAATGGTGCAGGATTTCCCACGGCTGGGTTTTCAACTGCCTTTTCGGTCATCAGTTTACGGCGTTCGGCTGCATAGGCTTTACTGAGTAATCCAATGGCTGGTACTGGTACAAAATCGGCATCGCCCATGTACACCCCTCGGTCGGCAAAAGCAAGACGACTGGCTTCTAAGTACAAGTGAACCGCCCGTTCTCTTGGCATGGCAGACAAGTCAAATCCCTCAAGCAAATTTAAGGCAAGCCCGACGGTTAAACCACCACTTGAGGGGCTGCCCATACCGTAGACTGTGTGACCTCGGTAGGTGCTGACGGTTGGAGCGCGTTCGATGGCTTTGTAGGCTGCCATATCGCTTTCGGTCAACGGTGCGCCGCGAATCGGCTGTGGTGGGTTAGCAATACTTGGTGGACGCTGTACATTGGCACTGATTTCTCTGGCAATTGCGCCATTATAAAACCATTTTGAACCACCACTGGCAATGTACCTAAAGGTTTGAGCCAAATCTGGATTCTTAATAAGGCTGCCCACGGCTGGAGCTTTGCCATCTTTGGTTAAATACAAAGCAGCCGTGGCTGGAAACCAATTAAAACGGGTGCGGTTGCCTTCGACTTGTGCCACATAGGTTGTATCGGCATCAAAGCCATTTGTAGCCACGCCAATGGCAGGTTGCACCATGGCGGCTAATGACTTTGTGCCATAGCGTTTTAATGCCAAATCCCAACCAGCGATTGTTCCGGGAACACCCACCGATAATCCACTCGAGACCCGTTCGGCAAAACCAAGCGGTTGCCCATTTGCGCCATTAAACCAAGTGGCGTTGGCTGCACTTGGGGCTTTTTCTCTGGCATCTATGGTGGTGACTTTTTTGGTTTTGGCATTGTAAATCAACATAAAACCACCACCACCAATGCCCGCACTAAATGGATCAGTCACATTCAGCACTGCCGCCGCCGCAACCGCCGCATCCACAGCATTACCGCCGCTCCGCAGTACATCCAAAGCAGCTTTGGTGGCTCGAGAATCGACTGTGGCAGCCGCCCCACCAGTGCCTGTCTGGGTGCTTTGGGCAAGAGCAGGTACAAAAGACAAAACGCCAAACGCCGCTAATAAGACCATATTTTTTTGCATAGACCAGTAGTCTAGCTGTTTTTTAAGCCCAGCACCATTGTGTCTAGCTGAATTGAGAATTTCTAGCCTTTCGGTATTTAGCAGGACACACCCTATGATAAAGCAGCACTGCTTTTGAGCAATCTAGCCTTAGAAAAAAGCCACAACCTTGACACCCTTCTAACCGGTTTACTTTGTAAACTGCCATCATGACTCGAGTCTGTTTTTTCTTGGTGGCTTTACTGCTATTCGGCATGGCTCGAGCCGAAGGCGAAGGCAGGGTGCAAATACCCGGGGCTTTTGCCGAACTCGGCTGGCAAGGGCAATTCTCGAATCAAAGCTGGGTAGAATTTCGTTTGGTTGCCACAAATAGCGGGGCGTTTACTGCCAAGCTCGAGACCTCAGAAGGGCGGGTTCTCGAGGGTTTAACCCCGATTACTGCTTTTTTAGAACTACCGGATGAAACTGGAATCCGAGAAACACGGTTAATTCTGCCAATTACCACGACCCGTATGGTGAAAATTACCTTAAGTGGTGCAACTGGCACAATCACCAAACGCTTTGAACCCAGTGCTGTACCACTTAAATTAAACGAAACCCGCTTGCCACTTGAGCCGAGTTTGTACTTAATGGGTCATACGATTTTTGGTCGCCTCGAGCCGCAAACTGCTTTAAGTGTCTTGGCTGGGGGTGCAAACTTAAAAGAAATCCCTGCTGGCATACCCGTCGGGAATACTGGCTTAGGGGCAATAAAAACCTCTGCATCACAAATTAAGTTGCTAAAAGTTCTCGAGCAGTACGCACCAACCGCCAAAGCCCCAGAACGCCGTCATTTTGCCCTCGGGCTTTGGTCGGTGGTGACTTTTGTGGTGTTGCTTTTTTTGTACAGCCTAAAACGTTCTGAGCTTCGTTACACCATTGGCTTAGCGGTTTGCAGCAGTATTTTAGCGGTTGTGGGTTGGTGGGCTTCGCAACCAGTCGCCCCGTTTCATGAAACCAAACGCACGGTACTGATTGGCGCTCGAGGTTGGGGCTTAAAATGGACGATTCATGCCCGTTTTTCTTTGCGTCCAGACTGGAATTTACCGGCTGGGGTTTTGCCCCTAGAAGGCACAAATCATATTCAGCGCGATTACAAAATTGGCAGCACCAAATTGCAACACGCAGGTTGGCAGCAAATCCGTTACCTCACCCCACCGACGGCGACCCGAATCCCGATGCGGCTCGAGAACGGCAAGTTAATCAACGAAAGTAGCGCTAAACTCGATAAAATTTTTATTCGTGGGCTTGGTCGTCAAGAGCCTTTGGCGGTTGGTGCAAGTCGGCAAATTCAAAGCCAAATTTATGAAACCCTACCGTGGGACGAGTATGCAGACCTGATGCAAGTTCTGCCCGAAGGAAGTGTGATGGCGCAACAAGAAGGTGGCACACTCTTAATTGCCTTGGCGGAACAGCCATGAACGACATTTTTGACCAAGAAATGCCCTATCAAGTCCTCAGTGTAATCATTGCCCTCGAGTTATTGACCCTGGCTGCCCTTAGCCCCAGAACCACTGGTCTCGAGCCACTGGGATTTCATGCCATCGGTTGTTTGCGTTTAATTGGGTTGATGGTGCTAGGCACATTGCTGCACCAAGCCAAACCCCTAGATGCACTGTCTGCCCTGACATTATGGGCAATTATTCTTGCACCACCAGAACTCTGGGCTTTTTCGATAGAAGCCCGTGAAGGTGTGGCTAACAGTATTTTCTCGAGTTACCTGATTGCTTTAGGTTCATATGGTTTTGCGCGAATGCTGCCCAGCGCCTCACAGATTTTTCCTGCCTTGGGTGTGCTGGCACTTTTTTTTAATGGCTTTCAACCAAGTGTTTATGCTTTACCGATGATTGTCTTAATTGGCTCGAGTATTGTGTGTATTGGTTTGATGCTCTTGACCAACCCCCGCCAACAAGGAGTGACATGATACGCCGCAATTTACCCACGTACTGGCAACACCCCAGTCTGAACCTACACCGCCAATGGTTTACCCGACGCGCTATTCAAATCAAAACTCGAGCCGTACTGATTGGCGTGGCACTTTTACTTCTTGTTATTTGGGCTTTAGGCGCTTCGCCGTTGTGGTTGTTGCTTGCCTTGCTTGGCGTTTTGATGCCGACTGCCAAACCAGAAAAAACCCTGCAAGAAATCGAAAATACGGCTGGCGCAGCCTACACCACTGCCCTGAGCGCCAAACCAGACGAACATGGTTTCCAAAACCGCTTGCTGAATATGGCGCTGGCGACCCAAAAAAACACCGAATTACCCGCCCTGCCGTGGCTCGAGGGTTTGGGTATGGCACTGCTTTTAAGTTTGCTGTTGG
>JANNEE010000387.1:0-7219 GCA_031388325.1 Deinococcales bacterium | reverse complement strand
CGCCGCTCAGCAACGAATTTATTGGTCGCAGCCAAGAAATCAGTGCTATTCTCGAGCGTTTCAAAAACCAAGCCCAATTGATTACGCTGCTGGGCTTTGGTGGTATTGGTAAAACACGCCTGTCGCTCGAGACTGCCCGCTCGGCTTTGGGGCAACAGCTTTATTTGGGTGGTATTTATTTTGTGGCACTCGAAACGGCTTTGACCGAGACCGATTTACTGACTAGGCTGGTGGTGGCGCTGCAAATATCGATTCAAAACAGTGCGCCCTTGCTCGAGCAAATTAAAACCCACATCGGTAACCAGTCTATGTTGCTGCTGCTCGATAACTTAGAGCAACTGACCGAACAAACCCACTTAATCGCCGAATTACTCGAGAACTGCCCTAATCTGCGTTTGCTCTGTACCAGCCGTGAAGTGCTTGGTTTACAAGCCGAATATGTCTACCCGATTTCTGGACTCGAGACTGCAAATATCAGTAGCGGCGCAGTCCAACTTTTTGTGGCTCGAGCCGCCCAAGAATTTACACACCAAGAACTTGGAATTATTTTAGAGATTGTCCGAGTCTTACAAGGTATCCCGTTAGCCATAGAACTGGCAGTGCCGCAATTAAAATCGTTTAGTTTGCTCGAGTTACAAGCTGTCCTGCAAAAAAGTATGGATGCCTTGCACTTCCAGACCACCGACTTACCCGAGCGTCAACGCAGCATCCGAGCCGTGTTCCTGCACTCATGGGCATTACTCAGCCCAGCCGAGCGCCAAGGCTTACAGCGTATGGCAGTCTTTAAGAACGGTGCAAACCGCCATGCGCTTTTGGAAGTCGCCCAAATTAGTTTATCCCAGATTGCCAATTTAATAGATAAATCCTTTGTACAACGGGCTGGGCAACAACGTTACACGATTCATCCACTTATTCTCGAGTACACTTTGGAGTTGCTGCAAGCCGATTTGGAATTTGCACCGATGCTAGGTAAGCACGCTGTTTTTTACCTAGACCAGATTGGCAACGAATTACCAAAAATTAGGGGAGCAGAAGCGGCTGTTGTGATGCAGAAAATAGAAACTGATTTTGATAACCTAAAAGCAGCTTGGGCTTGGGCGCTCGAGAATAAGGACTTTGAGCGAATTGCGGCACTCGAGGAAATGGTGGTCTACTTTGACCAGAAAGCACTTTTTTTTCAGGGCATAAAATTTTTTGAGGATGCGAATAACAAACTTAAAGATGAGGTAAACCAACCTTTAATGCTGAGTGGATTAGCCATTGGAATTGCTTGGTTAAACTATCGTTTAGGAAATGCCAAGAAAGCAAAAATGTATGGTGAATACGCAGCTCAGCACGCTAAAAGTGAGCCAATTCTAGGTAGTGATAACTTGTCTAAGGCATTTAATATTTTAGGAATCATCGCATCATTAGATTATGAACATATAGCAGCATTGGATTACTTGCATGAAGCCATTGCATACTGTGATTCTGACCATCTAAAAGCTAGGAAAGTGACGCTTCTTATAAAAGTTGCAGGAGTTTATCGAGAACTCGAGGATTTTGAAGGTTTTTGGAAGACATGGGAATCTGCTTATGTAATAAATCAACAACTAAACATTGAGAGTATCAAGGTTTTATTGACAATACAAAAAGCAAATTTCCTCCTGTATTATGTTGCAAAAGAAGAAGCTGGTAAATTTATTCCTGAACTGATAGAAGTTTATCAAATAGCTCAATATAGCTCCATTGGAAGTCAACCGAATTTTGAAATTTTAATATGCCAGTATTACTTAGCTATAAATGACTTGAAGAATGCAGAATTCTGGCTTCAGAAGTTTATTTTACGAGATTCATCTCAAATAAATCCAGCACTTTACCTATTTTCACAATCTTTACTTGGAAAAGTTGAATGGCTGAAAGGGAATCTGAATAAAGCTAAGGATATATTGACTAAAATTCTTTTTGGTAAATACGAAAGGCAAAATATTTTTACAATCTTCATAACTTTGGTAAATCTTGTTGACCTCATTCCAAAGGTATACCGAAGTGAATTATGGGATTTACTAAAACTGGTCATTGCTCACAAAGCAATGACCAGACGTGAGATTTTAGTTAAGCAGTTTTTGATTGACCACTCATCGGACTTGAAAACTGATTTAGTCCAAGAAAGTACAGATCAGCAAATAGAATCGGCTCAACAGCGAGTTTTTAACAAATTAAGGACCACCAGTTGGAATACCAGGGTCTCCAGCTAGGCTGACTCCTAATAGGCTTGATGCACCAAACATCAGAGCAAGCACAGCTAAGGTAACGACTAAGGGCTTTGTGGCTTATAAATGTTTATTTTCTAACAAAGTACGTTTAAATAGACTAAGGTCCACCGTCATAGTCTGTTGGGTCGCCAACATCATCATCAGTTTTGGTAACAGGTAACTCGAACAATTCGCCTTTGGCTGAAACCAACTCAAACTGTCCTGCGACTGGGTTTGATGTTCCAGCCGCTTCGCCTGGAATCACATATAGCCACCAACCTTTGTAGACAATTTGCCGTTGAGCTTTGTCTGGGTTGCCGCCGCGTGTAATCGTGCTTAGGTCGCCTTGGTTTACACCACTTCCAGCTTTTGGTGTGCCAATTAACGGATTCCATTGCAAAATAAATTCCTGCATATAACCGGGGAATTGGTCGCCCCACGGGATGTATTTGTGGAATGGGTCGGTTTGCATTGGGCGGTACAAGTACACGGTTTGGTTTGTGCCAGTGACCAAGTGTGTGCCGTCACTCGAGACTTGGATAATGACTGTTTGGGCTGCTTCGTCTGCCATGTTTCACCTCGGGGTTGGATTTTATTGCTTTTAGAGTCTATCAGAAATAAATCGGAAAACGGGTTGCTCGAGGTGAATGAGGTTGCAAAATCACAAGAATAGATTCACAAATAGGATAATCGTGAATAAAATCACATAAAAAACACTGCTTTTCTTGATATGCTTATCAGCCATGAACATTGAAAAAGCCAAGACAGAATTGCTCGAATGGCTCGCCATTCCTAGCATCAGCACCCTTTCCGAACGCGCCCCCGAAATGCGCCAAGCTGCCGAATACCTGCATCAAAAACTAAGCAGTCTTGGCATTACCTCGAGTATCCTCGAGACGGCTGGACATCCCGTGGTTTATGCCGAACACCTCAAAGCAGACTCTAGCGCCCCAACAGTTCTATTGTACGGACATTACGATGTTCAACCCACCGACCCCGAAAACGAATGGATAACTCCACCGTTTGCCCCAGACATCCGAGACCAAGCCATTTATGCCCGTGGCAGCACCGACGACAAAGGACAAGTCTGGGCGCATGTCGCAGCTTTAGAGCATCACCTAAGCACCCACGGAAAACTGCCCGTCAACCTTAAAATTTTAATCGAAGGCGAAGAAGAAATCGGCAGCCCAAACCTCAAACCCTTTGTCCAGGGGAACGCGGCTAAACTCGGCTGTGATGTGGTGGTGATTTCTGACGGCAGTATGTTCGCGCCAAACGTTCCGACCTTGACCACTGGATTGCGCGGACTGTGTTATCTCGAGGTACATGTTCAAGGCGCTAAACAAGACTTGCATTCGGGCGGTTACGGCGGCGCAGTTGCTAATCCTATCCAAGCCCTCGCCCAGATTATTCAGAGCCTTCGCAATGGCAACGGTGAGATTCTGATACCCGGAATTTATAACGATGTCCGCCCCATCCCATCTGAAGAACTCGAGGGCTGGAAGAACTTACCCTTTGATGAAGCTGCGCTGATGAAATCCATAGAAGTCAGCGCCCTACCCGGTGAACCCGGATATTCTGTCCTCGAGCGACTCTGGGCAAGACCGACCTTGGAGATTAACGGCATTTGGGGTGGATTTAGTGGCGAAGGACAAAAAACTGTTCTGCCCGCCAAGGCTGGCGCAAAAATCAGCCTGAGACTTGTGCCAGATCAAGAACCAGACCAAATTTTTGAATTGGTCAAAAACCATATTCTATCGCTTGAGTTACCCGGCGTGACCGTTAAGGTCAAGAAACTACACACGGGTAATCCAGCCCTTGTGGACTCGAGCAGCCCAGCTGCCCAAGCTGCGATTGCCGCCTTGTCTCGAGCCTACCCAAATGTTAAACCGTCCTTTGTGCGGACTGGCGGTACAATCCCAGTGGTTTCGGTTTTCCGTGAAGTGTTAAATGCACCAGTGTTACTGGTAGATTATGGCTTACCAGACGACGGCGCACACGGACCAAATGAACGCTTCACCCTCGAGTGTTTAGAAAAGGGAATAGAAACCAGTATTTATTTGTACGAAGAACTGGCAAAACTCGAGAAACACTAAGCAAATACGGGAAAAATTGAAAAAACAGTAAGCTCTTACTCACTCCCCCCGCCGCAATCCTAAACCCCCTCTTTTTCGAGGGGGTTTAGGATTGTTTGTTTTGAGTTGTTTTTAGGTTTTTCTGTGGGTATTAGGAAGGTAAACCAATCGGGTTTTGTGGAACATCTATTGTGCGCCGAACCCGTTCAACTGCGTCCTTGACCGTTTCACCCGTGATTATTTCGTTCTCGAGGAGCGCGTTGGCGACATCGTGCATGGCTTGGGCATATTGTTTCATGACCGTCTTGGTGTTGGCATACGCCCTATCTAAAATATCTTTGATGTCGGCATCTATCATTCGGGCAGTTTCATCTGAAACTTCGGAACGATTAACAAGCTGGTCGCCTAAGAAGACTGGTCCACTGCTTGCTCCACCCCAAGCGATATTCCGCAGCCTATCGCCCATGCCCCACTCGAGAACCATGCGCCGTGCCAGTTGCAAAGTGCGTTGGAAATCGTTTGAGGCACCAGCCCCAACGTAACCAATAAATTCTTCTTCGGCAGCCCGACCAGCCAATGCTGCCGCCAGCGTTGCCTCGGCGCGTTGTTGGGTCATCTCGAGCATTTCGGATTCGTTTTCGGGAGCAAACATCGCCACACCTAGGGTTCTGCCACGCGGTACAATGCTGACCTTGACGGGTTTCATGGCGTAAGGCAGGACTTGAGAAATCACGGCATGACCAGCCTCGTGGTACGCCGTAGCGCGTTTCATTTCGTTGGAAATCATCATGCTGCCATGCTCGAGACCAAGCGTAATTTTATCAAATGCCCTCGAGAAATCCATCATTTTGATGATATTCGCGCCGCGTCTGGCTGCCTCGAGGGCGGCTTCATTGGCAAGGTTTTTAAGGTCAGCGCCGCTCATGCCTGGAGTCATTTTAGAAAGCATTTCGACATTCACATCTGGATCAATTGGTTTATTTCGCATATGGACTTGCACAATTTGTTCGCGTTCTTTCATGGTCGGTAAATCCACCGTCACCTGACGGTCAAAACGCCCCGGACGAAGCAGCGCCGAATCGAGAATATCAGGGCGATTGGTTGCTGCCATGATAATAACGCTGGTTTGCTTATCAAAACCATCCATTTCGGTTAGGATTTGATTCAGGGTTTGTTCGCGTTCATCGTGACCGCCGCCAATACCCGCGCCGCGTTTACGACCAATGCTGTCAAGCTCATCAATAAAAATTATGGCTGGCGAGGCTTTACGCGCATCATCGAACAAACTCCGAACTCGAGACGCGCCTACACCAACAAACATTTCCATAAATTCGGAAGCCGAAACTGTAAAGAACGGCACACCCGCTTCGCCTGCCACGGCTCGAGCCAACAGCGTTTTACCGGTACCGGGAGGTCCAACCAGCAGCACACCCTTGGGAATTTCTGCCCCGACTGCATGGTACTTACCGGGATTCTTAAGAAAATCCACCACTTCGATTAACTCGCGTTTGACTTCTTCATGCCCAGCCACATCTGGAAACATCGTACTGACTTTTTTCTCTTTGCCGTACTGCTTGGCTCGAGACTGCCCAAACTGCATGACCTGTCCTTGAGCGCCCTGCCCACGCATAAAAATAAACCAGAAAATACCAAGCATTAACAGCACAGGCAAAAATGCAGTCAATAAACCAAGCCACGGCGAAGGATTCTGTGCCTGAATTGCCACATTGTTTTTCTTCAAAGTTGGCATTAAATCTGGGTCTCGAGCCTCCACCGAAGGCAACAAGGTACTAAAGGTGCTGAGTTCAACTGACCTGTCCCCAATTAAGATTCGTTCAATTTGTTTGGTTTTTAGATCAAGTCGGTTCTCGGTAATCGAAACACTTTCGACCTTACCCGCTTCTACCAGACTAAGAAACTGCGAGTAGCTGATTTGCCGTCCGCCAGAACCACCGGGGTTAAAAGCATTAAAAGCAAAGAACAACGCGATAATAACAAGGAAAATAACAAATGGATTAATTTTCAACGGAGGTGCCTCCTTCAAAGGCGAAAGGGAAAAACGAAATTCTAACGCTAATAATATACAACGTGGTCTGTGAGGAACAATGTACTCGAGCGTTCAGAGACTCTATCTTCATCCAACGCTCAGTATTTAAGCCGTTGAGCAAGCAGCATATTTCGTATAAGAACAATAACAACTATCCAGAATCCAAGACTAAAAATAACAGGTATGAACGCACTCAGAAGTCCTAACCAAGGGTAAGGTGAATTGGTTTGTATTCCAACTCGAAATTTTTTCAGGTCGTTTAGTAAACTGCTGTCTGTAGCTTCACTTGCTAGAAAACTATTAAAACTGGTGGCTTTAACTGTTCGATTATCTGTCAGTACAACACTTTCCGGTTGTTTTGTTTTTAACTCGAGATAGTTTTCAGAAATGGATACCGACTCAACTTTACCAGTTGCAATCAAGGTTCTTAACGTTGTGTAATTGATTTGTCTATCGCCAGAAATGCGAAAATTCAAAGCAAAGTATCCAACTAAGCAAAGAATCGAGAATATAAGAAAAGTAAACATCGTCGTTTTGATATTCATACAATTACCAATACGTTATTCTTGAACATTACGTTCCATTGTTGTTCTGTCAGACTCGAGCTAAAAATCATGAATAAATCCTTAAGGTTGTAAAGGTGCTAAACTGCGTGTATGGATGGCGTTTATGTGGTGAAAGAACTGAATGCCCGAGACACTTATGACTTTGTTGCAGGACAAATTGAAGAATGGTTTGTGCGTGGCGCTCAAAAAGTCTTACTAACTGGAATTACGCGGTAGCGAATGACTTGTCAATCACAATGTCAGGAGTATCTAACCGTCCAGAGATCAGTCCAGCCCTAAATTTATAGAAACTTAGCT